>JAIRTV010000337.1 GCA_031254675.1 Planctomycetaceae bacterium
GCAAGATCAAGAGCCATCGCAAGCGTCATCGCGTCAATACCTCCTTTACTGGTACAATAAGCAACACGGTTACGAATTGCGCGTGTTGATGTATTTGATCCAATATGAATAATTGTACCACAGTTACCTTGGGCAATCATCAATTTTGCTGCATGTTGAGAAACGCAAATTGTTCCAAATAAATTTGTACGAAAAACATCTTCAAAAAATTGTAACGGCGTTTCGGTAAACGATGCTCCGCAACCGAGATGAACGGCGTTATTGACCAACACATCCAGGCGTCCTGTTTTCGACTGAATTTGGTGAAACATTTTTTCGACTTGATCGGGATTGCCAATATCGCACGGAATTTCGATCAATCGTTCAAAACCTTGTGATTTCAATATTGTGGCAGCGGCAGCGGTATTTTCTGTACTAGAACCGTTAATAAGCACGGTTGCTCCTTCCCGAAGAAACGCCGCCGCAATCCCAAGTCCGGTATTTCTGCTCGAACCTGTAATCAAAACAATCTTATTTGAAAAACGCATGATAATAATTGAGTAAAAAATTTTATTTAAAAAATGGGTTCCAACACAATTAAAGACACAGCATACGGTTCCAATACGAAAAGGAACCGACAAATGGTTTCAAGATTTCCCTTGTGTTCATCAACTATTTCCAGTGTGGTCGGTTCTGTTGATTTTTCGAAACAGTTACTATATTCAGAATCAATCAAGTATCGTTTAACATGCCATTTTTTTTGTTTCATTGTTTCAGAAAAACCGTCAAGATTTAAGTTGACTTCACAATGATGCGGTTGATGATTCCAATGTAATACAGTAATCCCTGTCTCATCGCCAGTTCCTATGGCTCCGAGTCCCGAACCGTTTGGTTTTAGACCATCTGATTTTGTAGCTAATTCGTTTTTTTTCTGCATACTCCAACATTTAACTGTCATACCGAAAGGTGTCATTTTCAGTTGACCACTGGAATCGTACAAAAATTGAATTAACGCCGTTTGGCTTGGGCTATGAAATGTAACCCAGGGAAACGCGATCATTTGATTACTTTTTCGTGCAAAATATTGAAGAGCGGTGACACAACTCGCTTGGATATTGTTACATTGAGCACTTCGATCACCAAGCCGCCAAGGAGTACCGGTAAAACCCAACTCATCCCAAAAAAATGGAATATTCGTAGGCAAATGGTAGAATTCGAGTAATTCTATTAATTTTTGTTCGTATTCCGATGCATCATTCAGATTTTTGTTTGTATAATGATGAAAACTGAGAAAATCAAGTTTTTTCTTTGAATTGGTGTCTTCAGAATAGAGTTTTACAAATTCACGGAGATGACTATCCGGCGGCAATCCTGTTGTCGCCGGACCACCTACGAGTAACGGTAATTTAGGATTTAATTCGTCATTAACTTCATTAACGATTTCATAAAACGTTTCATAAAATTCATAATATTCGTTCGTTTTGAGATTGCCGAATGCCTTCAAATGAAACTCGTTAAGCGCTTCAATATATCGAAGGTTTGGACAAAGTTTTTTATAATGTAGGATTGCTGCCTTACAAATGGTTTTCCATTCATTCATAGACAATTTTCCTTCTACGACATGTCGTTCAAAACGGCGGATATTGAGTAAAATTTCGTCGGCATGAGCGGCGTAAGTCTTCAGATATTCTTCGTAAGGAATATCCGGCATTTCATAATCGACCCCAATTCCCTTGACATGATTTTTGATCGGATAATTAAAATCAAATTGTTTAGTATCAAAATGGTACATATCATCAAGACAAAGCCAACACCGGAAAATTTTGGGGCGTCCATATTCTTTGACAATACGATCAGCAAGTTCCAACGGTGGAGAACGTTGAAGAATTGAATTATTGACATACCGCTCAATTTCACGTCTTGGTCTCATTATTTTTGAAACGTCAACTGTTACTGATGCTTTTTTATTTTCATGGATAGCAATAATTTTTGTAATTTTGAAACGGCGTGATTGTCCCGTTTGAAAAACAAACACAGTTAATTGAGTTTCGTTTATTCTTGTTCCATTTTTTTTCATTGTTTCTGTTTCGCGGTTTGTCGAAATCGGAATATGTCCAACAGGCGGTCCCGATGCGAAATATGTTACATTAGATGGTAATTTCATTTTAGATTGCTCGGTTAACTCTACCAAAGAAATCGATAGGGAATCTTTTTGTCCTTCTTTGAGTTCAAGGAAAGGGAGATTCATTAAACGGTTATGATCTGTTGGTAAGTCTGAACCAAATCCGAAACGGATTTTCAGTAGATTTTTTCCAATGTTTTCACCTTCAATAACAAGTTCCGAACAACCGGTCAAATCCCATTGTCCTTTAATCACCGCTTTAGGAAAATCTCCTTTTACTTCTTGTTCAAAAATTAAAGAACCGTCCAACATCGAAACTTTCAAACCAGAACATTCAACCTTGCCCATATCAAATTCAGGAGAAGGAAAAATATCTACCTGTTTTTCCGCTGCCCCAAGTAAGGGAACAAAACACCACAATAACAAAATACAAAATAAATTTCGCAACATAATTTTTTTTTTCTCCGTAATAATTAAAAGTTTGGAATACTGTGACCGTCACAGACATTCATAAGTTTTCCCAACACGGTTGAGTTTGTTACCGACAGAGTACTACTTGTATAAACATGCCCTGTCGTAATAGTAACGGAAATTCCTCTTACAGAACCATCGCCCAAAACAAAATTTCCGATTCCCGGATGAATACCGCCCCAATGCCGTCCTACCGGATTTTCCATTTTACTGGGCGTAACATAATCCCAATCAGTAGGATTTCGAGCCATTGTGCCACCGAGCGAACGTCCTCCGGCAAAAAACGAAGATTGTCTTGCAACTAGAGGAGTACAATCGCATTGATGATTCGCAACGGATGATTCACAACGATTCAGATATTGATCAGGAATGTGTTTTTCACCGGCAATAATTTGGTTACTTGTTCCATCAATCCACCACGCCATTGTATCACGTGGAATCCAACTATTTCCTTCCCATAAAGCAATCCGAAATGGTTCTCTTCGTACTGTAACCAAATCTGCACCGGTTGTTCCAGAAATATAAGCAGACGCTCCCGCATACCAAACATTAGTGTCACTATAATCTTTACCTAACGGAAAAACATAATCGCCACGACTACCTAACATACCAGTATTCGGTGTAACACTTGTTGAACTGACTGGATAAGGTTCTTGACTAGAGCGTCTTGATGGACAAAGATAAGAGTTCATACTATTAAATGCTTTTTGTTCGTTTTCTGGATTTAAAGTATTCCAAACATTCGCATTACCAGCGTTAAGAGTAAAATTATTCGTTTTATCTGCGACAATATCGTACAGCGCAACATGTTCAATAAAAGGAAAAATAAATAACCACATCGTTGGAGTTTCCGCAGATGTTGTAGGCGTTGTCACTGTCGATAAACTACTATTACTTGGTGGAAGCCCTTTCCGAGTATCGTGAAAATTGTGAATTGCAATACCGATTTGTTTGAGTTTATTGGTACACTGTATTCGTCTTGCGGCTTCTCTCGCGGCTTGAACGGCAGGTAAAAGTAACGCAATCAAAACACCAATAATCGCA
>JAIRTV010000366.1 GCA_031254675.1 Planctomycetaceae bacterium
TGGATTTTTCCGGTTGTTTGGACGATATAACAAGATAGATTTTGGAAAGTCTTTAGGTTGAGAATTTCAGAAATAAAACCGATTGTGGTCAATTCAAATCGTCAATTTTTACCAAACGAATGTCAAAAATAAATTGTTAAAAGGAAAGAAACATTGAAAACGGTTTTACAAAAAATATTCATTTCACCGCTTCTATGGGGTGGTTTATTGAGTTTCGGTTTCTATTGTTCGATTCATAACGGTTTGCTAACTCATCCGTTAATCGTTCGGTATTTTGCGGGACATCCGGTCGAATATTTTACGACCATTATGTTTTTCATCGGAATTGCCATTCTCGGAATCAAATATGGGCATGTCTTGTTCCAACGGCATCTGTTGCGGCAAAGTCCCATTCTGGAACCGGATTACAAAATTGATGTTCATTACACTGACCGCTCTTTGCACGTTTTATCACAGCATGAACAAAAATACGGTTCGTCCCTTTTAACTCGCCGGTTGCGACTCGCCTTGAATTTTGTACGGCGTTGCGGTTCAGCGGAAGAACTCGATACCGAACTCCGTTATCTCGCCGACGAAGATGCCGCCAAAGCCGATGCAGATTACGGTTTGGTGCGGCTTATCCTTTGGGCGGTTCCCATGCTTGGTTTTCTCGGAACAGTTATCGGTATCACCGCAGCCTTGGACAGCCTCGATCTCAACACCATCAATGAATCAAGCCGGAAACTTTCCGAAGGTCTCGCCGTCGCCTTTGATACAACAGGATTGGCGATTGCGTTGGATGTCGCTCTTTTCTTTATTCAGTTTGTTGTTTACCGCGAGGAAAATAATCTGTTGCGAGAAACCGACAAACGAACCGACGATGAATTGCGGGGACGATTTGAACTTGGTGGTGGTTCGGAAGACAACAGCCAGATTGTTGCGGTTCGCCGAATGCTCGAAACAGTTATCACATCGCTGGAACAACTCGCAGCACGACAATCAAAAATTTGGGAACAAAGCATGTCGGTTGCCAATCAACGGTTTTCACAATTAACCGAACAAAATGCCGAAATGCTTAAAAGTTCGCTTCTTTCGGCGTTGGACAAAAGTTTGACGCACCACGCCCAATCACTTGTCCACGCCGAATCACAACTCATGGACAGAGCAAGGGAAACAACCTTAAAATTCAGCGATGCCCTGAAACAAAATGCCGCCGGATTACTTTCGTTACAGGAAGAAACCGTACGTCAAACCGAAGCATTACGCGATGTGATTGGAACCAGCACGCAACTCGTCAAACTCGAAGAACATCTGCACGAAAATCTCACGGCACTGGCGCAAGTCGGTAACTTTGAAGAAACCGTCAATAGTCTCGCTGCGGCAATTCATCTGCTCAACGGCAGACATCACTTCGGAGAGTACAAACGCGCATGAGACGAAAATTCGTTTCCAAACAACGAACAGCACACGGAGAAAATAAAGTAACACTTTTTCCGTTTCTTGCTGTTCTGCTTTGTACAATGGGAGCATTGATCATGCTTCTGGTTGTTATTGCGCGGAATGTTCGTGAGCAAAATGTTACGGTTGCGAATCCGGCAGCGTCAACAATCACGGTTGCCGACCAACAAGATCAGCAACTCACCAAAGAACAAGCCGCCGAAATTCTGGAACAAATCAAAATGGGAACCGAAGAAGCCGAATGGTTCGCCGAAAATTGGAATCTGTCAAAAAAAGAAGCCGAAAAAACTCTCGCCGAAAAACAAACACAATTGGCATTGGCGGAAAAAGCAACACAAAAAGTTCACGAAGAATTGGAACGACTCGCCGGACTCATCGAACAACTTGAACGTAACGAAAAAGAAAATACAAATAATGTTGCGGAATTAAAATCGTTACTGGAACAGCGGAAACGGCAACAACAAAAAGAAGAACTCGAACTTGCCGAACTTCAAAAGGAAATCGCAAAAGACACGAAATCGTACGCAATTATTCCCTATCGCGGAACCGCCGGAACTTATCGTCGTCCGATTTATATTGAATGTCGCAACGACAAAGTAATCATTCAGCCGGAAGGCGTGGAATTGACCGAAGCGGATTTTCTCTTTGCGAATCGCCCTGATAATCCGTTGGATACTGTTCTTCGTGTGGTTCGACAGTATTACATGGAGACCAATCAGATGACGCGAGGAACGGAACCGTATCCGTTATTGATTGTTCGTCCTTCCGGCGTGGCTGCCTACGAAGCCACACGGCGAGCGGTTGGAACATGGATTCGTGAATTTGGTTACGAACTAGTCGAAGAAAACAGTAAAATCGAATATCCCAAACCAAGCGAAGAACTCAAAACACGAATCGAAAAACAACTCGAAATATCCCGTTACCGTTTGGCGGGCTATCTGAATGCCATACAAGCCGAACACTCGGCAACCGCCCGCGCGCAACAATATCGGCTTGACCATCGGGGCAATGTCTTACCGTCTCACGAAACCGTACCAATTCCACGAAATCGCCTAAATAGTGGAAACAATAACAGAAACAATAATCATGAAACCGAACGAAACGGACGAGTTGGCGGAACGGATTCCGCCGGAAGCACGCAATCTCCTGCCGCCAATTACCGTCGGGAATTGCCTCATAATAGCAACAATAACAATAATCCCGATCCCGATGTCTCATTGATCGAACGTCGTGAAAATAACGGAAATAATCCAATTCCCGATCATTCGATTTCCAGCGAAAGAAACAAAATATCACAACCCAATCCGACATTCGGAACTCAAATTGTCGTTGCGGACAATTCGGCTCCAATCGGTCAATCTTACAGCTCCGAATATTTTCCGCAACAACAATTACAACAACAGGGAACTTCTTCTTTAGAATCGCCTGCTTCAATTTCCGATACAACGAAGACGAAATTGTTGCCAACAGATTCGGATTATTCAAATAATCGTTCTAATAATAATCCAAAATATTCGGAACAATTAAAACAATTCAACGAACAATCGTTGCCGCAATCGGGGACCCCAATGACCGGAACTCCCACGATCAGTCATCGAATACCCGAAACAACACAAAACCGCGCCGACAATTGGGCATTGCGGGATGCCATGCCGTTTGCAACAGCGGTTTCGCGAAACATTAAAATTCAGTGCGAAGCAAACCAATACGTTTTGGTTCCGCAAACCGGTTTGCTAGGAGTTCGCGTGATACCGATCACAACATCCGTACAAGAATCAACCGACAAACTTGTTACGGCTATTTGGGAATTTATGGATTCGTGGGGAATTGCCGGCGAAAATCTGTATTGGCGTCCGGTCTTACAGATCAAAGTCTTGCCCGGCGGTGAACAACGGTTTCAAGAATTAAAATTATTACTCCGAAACAGCGGATTGATTATCGTCAATAGCGAATAATTAATAATTGCACAAAAACATTTCTATAACTTCTGAAATCCGAATACGAGCAATGATTCGTTAGACTTTCGGGATTCATTATTTTTGTGCATAATGTTAATGTTTATCGTTTTCGCCAAAGAATTTCGTCGTTGATTCCGAGTTCTTTCTGAACAGCGGCGATGTCTTTTTTGAAACGTTGAGCGTCTTCGGGATAGCCGGCGGTTGGTTTCAAGTCAGGAATTTTGTTACGCCAAAATTCGTTAAACTGAATCATTGCCCGCTCACGGAGATATTTCGAATTCATCGACGCCAACGCAACCGGAATTTGTGATTCGCCCTTCGCAAGAAAACGAAACTCCAACGGTTGATTTTTGTACGTTAAACGATAAATACTGCTCATCCGACTTTCTTGAATCACTTGAATCCATAAATCGGGAAAATATTCCGTGAGTAAATCGAGATAATGATTGCGTCCTCCATGTTTATCGCAAAGAACCAACACCGGTGTTGTAACAGAATGAGCGTTGAGAATTTCGGCGATGAGGGTTAATGTTGCATCGGAAAGCAACGAACCTTTGGAATCAAAACGATCAAGTTCACGGTTAAATTCTTCCGGTTCGATTGTCCTGTTGCGAATATCGCAAAGCCGGATATTATTTTCGGACAAAATTTTTGCAAACGTGGTCGTTTGTTCCGCCAACACGGTTTCGCTTACGTTTAACGGCGTCAATTGTTTTCCTAAATAACGCAACGAAATTAAAACACCGTATTCCAATGCCGTCAACGAACCGCCGCCGTGATAAAGTTTTTTGGAATCGCCGATTTGTATTCCGTAACTTTTCAGTTGTTCAAGAAGCGGTAACAAATTTTCGGTTGGCGATTCCCAAACGGTTGCGGAAATAACCAACGGTCCAAGATTCGGACCGTAACCGGCTTCATCTGTTCCGATAATGAGTTGCGTTGTGTGGTCGTTCGCCATACGTGATGCGAAATTGTTAATAACAATCAATTTGTTACGTTTAAAGTTCCAATTTCCAAGGAGCACGATATTCGTAATGTAACAGCGAATCGGCTTTTTCATTGCCGATAAAATGTTCCGTTTCGGGATTCCACTTGAGACGTTGTTCTACTGCCAGTGAAATGTTGGCAATCAAACTCATTGTCGTACTCCGATGACCTTCCTCAACATCCATATTCGGAACAGCACGCGATTTCACACAATCAATAAAATTACGGGCATGTTGCGCCGTAATATCAAGATTATTGTCGCGATTTCCCAATGTTTCATCGTGTTCTTTCATGCGTTCGCCTTTCGCTTGGAACTGCCCCGGCTTCTCCGGTTTAATAACGTAACGTCCATCATTAACGTACAATGTTCCCATCGTACCGCGAAATTCAACATAACCGGGAATAGGCATAATAGGATTGGAATTGGCTTCGTAATGGCTAAACTCAAGCAAACGACCAGAAGGAAACAACCACGTAACATGCATTGTATCAGGAATTGTCCGATCATCGTTTACCGCAAAATTACCGCCCATCGCACAAACATCGGTTGGCGCTTTCTCTTTAAGGAACATCCGAAAAATATCAATAAAGTGAACGCCGTTATTAGCAATTTGTGACGAATAATCGTTCCACCAACGAAATTTGTACGGAGCAATATTCGGCTGATAATTGCGGAAATGTCGGGGACCAAGCCAAAGATCCCAGTTTAATTGTTTCGGTGGAGTTGTCGGCTGAAACTTGCCGATTCCGTCTGGAAACATGTTGCTCATGTGACAACATCGCGCAACAGTAACCTTGCCAATCAAGTCGTCAATATTTTTTGTTGCCAAATTGCGATAAATATTCCCGCTGCGGCGATGAATACCAACTTGAACAACACGATTGTATTTCCGCGCCGCCTCCACCATTTTCCGTCCCTCAAAAACGGTAACAGAAAGAGGTTTTTCAACGTAAACATCTTTACCCGCTTTACAGGCGTCCACTGTTTGAATCGCGTGCCAATGATCTGGTGTTGCGATAACGATGGCGTCAATATTTTTTTGCTCATAAATGGTTCGGAAATTTTCGGTGACCAATGTTGACGCATTACCGTATTTTTCTTTTGCCGCTTCAAGAGTTTGTTGGTCAACATCGCAAAGAGCGGCGATTTCAACATCCGGTTGTTTCTTAAAAGCGTCAAGGTCTTGCCGTCCGCGATTGGCAAGACCAAGAAATCCAACCCGAACCCGATCATTCGCTCCAACCGTTTGGCTATACGAACGCGCCGTTTGCAACGCCGCAAAACCGGTGGTTAACGCAACAGTATTCGTGAATGTTCGGCGATTGATATTATTGTTCATAATATTTTTTATTGCCATGTGATTTTCTCCTCAACTGGAATAGATTATTTTATTTAATTATTGTAATCGTTCGCGATTGTTGTTTACATGACGCGAACGATTATCATAAACGATTCCTAATTATCTTTGTATTGCGTTCAAAATACAATACCTTTTTTTACGCCAAAACACTTTGAAAATACGGCAATCAATCGGATTGTGTTTGGGCAAGCAATTGAGCAAGACCGAGTAATTTTTCAACTTTTCGTATCACATCGGATTCTGAATCGGCGATTTCTTTTGCTTTTTGAAAAGATTTTTTCGCTTCAATATTTTCACCAAGACCATACCACAAAAATGTCATCGAACAATAAATTTGAAACAAATTATTCTTGCCTTCTATTTCATCGGCAGATGAATTTAGTTTCAAAATCGGCTGCGATGTTGTTGTTTCAGAAACGACTGATTCAAGTTGATTTGATTCGTGACGAGAAGTATTTTTCAATATTCGTACATCTTGAATTTCGTCCAGATATTTTTGAAGTTGGCTAAGATTTTTTTTCGCACCGGATTTATCATACAATTGTGTTTGACGATCTGCTATCATCAATTGAAGTTCTATGTTGACAAGCGGATCGTCTAATTGTTTCGCTGTTTCAAGCATGGCTTCAAGTATTTTCCATACTCCGCGCAAATCGAGCAACGCTGCACGACTACTGGAATATTCCAAAACTTGTTGTAGAACTTGTTGCGAAAATTGTAACCGTTCCTCTGGATCGTCAATTTTCAGTGCCTTTTCGGTTTCCTGCTGGAACTGTTCAATTATCTTTTTTTCCTCATCTGAATATGTTGCATAAATCTGATTCAATAATTCTTCTGATACTTCACCTTGCTGTTCAATTTTAATCATGACCAAGTGTCGTAATGCTTGCGGTTTTAGAACGACATCTAATGTTTCAATAAATTGAGCGGCTTCCTCAAATTTTTTAGCGTCAGTCAGTAATTTCAATTGATAAAAGACACGTTGATTTTCCGAAACATTTTCTAAATGTTTCATAAAATCTTTGACAATATCGTCGCGTTTATTTTCCGACAACATGTAAAAAGTCTGTTGCAATAACTGTTCCCGAAATTCCGGCGAACTGGTTTGTTTGGCAAAAGCAAAGATTTGTTCAACGGTAATCGTTTTGACAGAAGCTTGAACGGTTTTGATGATGATATTGTCTTTCATTTCGTTTGGTTTGAGAATGTTGACAATATTTTCTGCCTCGGCAATTTGACCTTTGTGAGCAAGCACAATCGCGGCAGCTCCCAATAATTGCAACTTATTTTCTTCATCAGCAACCGTTTCGATCATTGCCAACGCTTCGGCTTGCTGACCAACAAGGATCAAACTACGAATCAGCAACGCAACAAGATTTTGTTCTTGAACTTCTTCAATTTCCCGTGCTTTTTTTCGTGCTTTTTCAAAGAGACTTTTTGATTCCTCAATTTTTCCTCGTTTCGCTAATTCACGACCAAGAATAATCGAAACAAGCGATTCCAATCCGGCATCTTTCGCTTCAACCGCTCCCGCAAGCGATTTCCGTAATAAATCTGTTGTGTCAAACGAATTTTCTATTTCGTTATTTTCGGAACGGTTCTTTTCAATATCTTCGATAATTTTTTCCGCAACATTTAATTGCTTTTCGGCGCGGACGGACGGTTTAACGATTTGATCGAGCATTTTAGCACTATCGGCATAATCGCCAAGTTCAGCCTGAGCAAACGCAACCGCTTCAATAACTTGTTCTTGTACAGATTCTTTGGCAATGGACGGAAGCAATTTTAACACTTGCTGAACTGTATTCCGTGCCGGTTGTTTATCGACGAAACGAAGTTCAAGGTTGAGTAATTGAAACAGAGCCGGAATTTTTTCTATATCCGGCAACGATTCCAATGATTGACGTGTTTCCGCTATTAGTGCGAGTAATTCCGGCGTTTTTTGAAACGAATTTTCCTGCGCTCCGGCAACCACCGAAAATAATGTAACCAACACAAAAACACAAAACGAAAAGCAAACACGTAACATTAAAATTCTCCTAATAGCGTGAAACAATAAGAAAAACAAACAACAAAAATACTTTAACATAATCTTAACAAAAAACAAGAGGGGTTTTAAAAGTTCTCGATAGGCGATTCCTTTTTTTCTGCGTCCACCTAATTGACGAGAACGCGACGATACGTTTTAATAATGTTTCCTGAGAGAATTTTTTACCGGACAACTTGCAAGTAAAAGCAAAAAAATGCCCGCAAAATAAAAACAATCAGGGATTTTATTCAAGATGTATCGCGTACATTTTTGCAAAAATCGAATTTAAAATAAAAATTTCAATATAATAATCCGTAACTTTATTTTCCCCATGACAGAAAAACAACCTGTACCAACAACTTCCATTCCGCCTGCCGCTCCTCCTAAAACACGTAATCTCGGCGATGTGTTACAGGAATTTGGACAACATTGCCGCCTGATGCAGGAAGAACTCGGCAAAATCATTATTGGTCAAACGCCGGTGATTCAACAAATTTTCGCCGCAATTTTCACACGTGGACATTGCCTCTTGGAAGGCGTTCCCGGTTTGGCGAAAACATTGATGGTGAGTACGATTTCGCAGATTCTTGATATTGAGTTTAAACGAATTCAGTTTACGCCGGATTTAATGCCTTCGGATATTACTGGCACAACCGTTCTTGATGAAGACGAAAACGGACGACGTAATTTTCGTTTCGTTGAAGGACCCGTTTTCACAAATATTTTGCTGGCAGACGAAATTAACCGAACTCCACCGAAAACACAAGCCGCATTGCTTCAGGCAATGCAGGAACGTGAAGTTACTGTTGGACAAACGACTTATCAGTTGCCCGATCCTTTTTTCACCATCGCAACACAAAACCCCATCGAACAAGAAGGAACTTATCCGTTACCGGAAGCACAACTCGACCGATTTATGTTCAATATTAAAATTGATTATCCGTCGCTCGGCGAAGAAGAAAAAATTTTAGCAACAACAACCCGCAATGAACGTGCAGAAATTCGTAAAATTCTAAGCGGTAAACTAATTGTCAATCTTCAGAAACTTGTTAATAGTGTTGCCGTAAGTCAGTATATTATTCAATATGTTGCGCGTCTTGTTCGGGCAACCCGACCACGTGACGAATCAGCACCAAAATTTGTACGAGATTTAGTCGATTGGGGAGCCGGTCCAAGAGCCGGACAATATCTCATTCACGGCGGCAAAGCACTTGCCGCAATGGAAGGACGTTTTTCGGTAGCCATTGATGATATTCGAGCGTGTGCGGTTCCGGTGTTACGACATCGAATCAGTACCAACTTTCAAGCTCAAGCCGAAGGAATGACTAACGAAGATTTAATCAAACGACTCATTAAAGAATTACCAACCCCAACCATCGAAAAATTTGAAAAACCAATTTAATATTATTCCCCCTTCCCCTAAACAATTCTCCTTTTCATAGAACCCTGAAATCAACGTAAATATTATGAACATCACGAAATCTAAACGATTGCCTTACGGTCACGCCGATTTCAAAAAAATCAGGACGAATAATTATGTTTATATCGACAAAACTCGCTTTATTGAATTGCTGGAAAACGAAAGCAATTCGTCACAAATATTTATTCGTCCTCGCCGTTTCGGGAAAAGTTTATTTCTTTCAATGTTGTCATATTATTACGACGTTAATTATGCCGATGAATTTGAACAATTATTTGGAGATTTATACATTGGTCAAAATCCGACACCGTTAAAAAATTCTTATGCGGTTATGGAATTTGATTTTTCGAGTATTGACACAACCAATGTTGAAAGTTTCAAAAATAGTTTTTTTGAGAATATCAGATTTTCTGTCCGTCAATTTTTACAACGTCACAAAAACACTTTTCCTAAAGCAGAACGATTTATTGAACGAATAGACAATGAAAAAACGACACTATCAATTTTGGATACGGCATTTAGTGTAGCGGACGAAGCGGGAAGCAAAATTTTGGTCATTATAGATGAATATGATCATTTTGCGAATGATCTTATTGCGATGGGTTCTGTGTTGGGTGATGATTTTTATAAAAAAATGGTTACTGCGAATGGATTAGTTCGTGATTTTTATGAAAAGTTAAAAATCATGTCAAAATACGGTATTGTTGCGCAAACGTTCATAACCGGTATTTCGCCGGTGTTACTTGACGACTTGACCAGCGGTTACAATATTGCAACCAA
>JAIRTV010000034.1 GCA_031254675.1 Planctomycetaceae bacterium
AAAGTGCGTACCTTTTGTCTTAAAGTGCGTACCTTTTGTCTTAAAGTGCGTACCTTTTGACTTAAAGTGCGTACTCCTTGGCTTAAAGTGCGTACCTTTTATCTTAAAGTGCGTACTCCTTGCCTTAAAGTGCGTACTCCTTACCTTAAAGTGCGTACTCCTTGTCTTAAAGTGCGTACTCCTTGCCTTAAAGTGCGTACTCCTTTTCTTAAAGTGCGTACTCCTTTTTGTTTTTTGCCCCAATAAACAGCCAAAACGGAATCGCCAAACGGTTCGCAACACGAATGATCAAAAGATTATTTTGTCTGAACACGAAAAACACAGATGAGACAGAATTTTTTTATCCTTCCATCTCTTCCGTGTATTCTATGTTCCGTTTATTCATTGAGAAAAGGATCAATATTGACTCATTTCAACAACCAACCGGCAAACCGTCGGAAAAATTCTGGGAAATTCGGAAAAATTCGTCTTGACGGGTTTGAAAAAATACTCTATACTTCCCCGCACTGTTAGGAAATTCATGGGTTCATAACCAATGTTGTCCTTATTTCCAACAGCGCGTTCATTTTGACCATTCCCCCAAAACACGGTAAAAGAGTTACCGTAACAATCACAGACGCCGAAATTTTCATGAAGCGACTGTGTTCAAGACAACAAGAAAAGGAGTTCTGTCTCAGGAGCCAAAAACGTGTCTATTTCTTCAGACGATCATGTGAAGGAACGGATTCGTGAGGCAATCGATATTGTCGATCTCGTGTCACAATATATTCCATTACGCCGATCCGGTCGGAATTATGTGGGGCGTTGCCCCTGGCACGACGACTCAAGACCAAGCCTCCAAGTCAACCCTGCACGTCAAACCTTCAAATGTTGGGTTTGCGATATTGGCGGCGATGTTTTTTCGTTCGTAATGAAAATCGAAAATGTCGAGTTCAAAGAAGCACTCGAAATCCTTGCCGATAAAACCGGTATCGCCTTGCCGAAAAAGCAGAAATTCGTAACCAACGAACGGAAAACCGGAAAAGAATCTCAAACAACAGAAAAAACCGAATTTCATACAGAATATCACGACAACACCACCAACGAGTTGCAGGAAATCGAAATAACTCGGAAACAATTATTGCAAGCAGCCGATTGGCTCACAAAAAATTATCACGAAGCATTACTACATTTGGACGAAGCAGAAATCGCACGGAAATATTTGGCAGAACGCGGAATTGACAACAACGCCATCAAAAAATTCCAACTCGGATACGCCCCAAGAGAACACGAATGGCTCGTCCAAAAAGTCAAACGAAAACCCGAACGTTTACAAATTTTGGAAATTGTCGGCAACCTGAAAAAAAAGAACGAAGACTTTTTTCGCGGCAGATTGATTTTTCCTATTCGTGACGAAAACGGACGAACAGTTGCTTTTGGCGGACGATTAATTCCAAACTCGCCGCTTAGCCATGATTCATGGCACAAAGATAGAAAATACCTCAACTCATCAGAAACAACATTATTTTCAAAACATAAAATCCTTTACGGACTTGATCTTGCTCGTCATAAAATTAAAGAAACACGACGGGCATTGATTATGGAGGGATACACGGATTGTATTGTTGCGCATCAATTTGGGTTTAGTGATGCGGTTGCGGTACTTGGAACCGCGTTGGGTCCGGCACACATTCGGTTATTGTCACGCTTAGCCGCCGATAAAATCATTTTGATGCTCGACGGCGACAAAGCCGGTCAAACAAAAGCCGAAAGCGATCAAGTCCTTAAAGATTTTATTGCGGAAGGCGCTGATATGGCGGTGTTGACCTTGCCGGAAGGACTCGATCCCTGCGAATTTTTGGAACAACACGGCACAGAAGCATTAGAATTGTTACTAAAAACAGAAACCGTTGACGCACTGGAACACGTTTTTCGCGCAAAAACTCGCGGTGTCGATTTGAAGAACGATATTATCGGGGCAAGCAAAGCATTGGACTCCATCCTGGAAATCGTTGCCTTCGCTCCCGTTAAAGGAACCGCACCCGATAACCCAATACGGTTTCGGATAGAAAAAACAATACAAAATTTGTCGGTACGGTTTTTAATACCGGAAGACGAAATCAGACGACGATTAACGGAAAAACAGCAGAAAGCGAAAATCGAAATTCAACGTCATCACAATCAGGAAGAAAATGTTGCGGAAAAGAACGAAAACACCAACAGTTTTTGGAATGATAAAACGTTGTTACCGGACACGTTGGAACGAGATATGTTGGAGCTTTGGCTGACCGATCCAACGGCAATTTACGAATTTTGGGAAACAGTTCCGCTGGAACGTTGCCGGTCGCCGCTCACGCGAATTATTTACGAAAAATGTAACTCATTAATCGAACAAAATAAACCGGCAACATGTAGTCGTTTGATTATTTCCTTTGATGATCCTGCAATTAAAAGTTTTCTCGTGGAGTTGGATGAGTCGGGGCGTGAAAAATTTTTCGGCGGAAATGATTCGGAACAACCGGCGTATCATGATGAATTGGAGGAACTCGGACAAACGCTTCGCGACGAAACCAACGAACCACAATTAGACAAAGAGTTACGGGCAAAACTTATTCAGGAAATTAGAGACGGTTTCAACCGAAGAGATTCGGAACGTACAAAAATTGCCGACATCGGAACTCTTCGCAATAACAATTTGCCCCAAACCGAACGTGTTAATAAATTGCTCCAAATGCAAGAGTTATTAAAAAAACAACAAGAAGAGAAACGAAAAAAATTCGGTTCCGAAAATTAAAACACGACGATCACGTTTTGTCGATTTTCAAAATCATTGATGAACCTCTCAACATACTTTGTTACAAATTGTCCGATTCATGTTGATCAAACCTTCAACAAAAATTCACTGAAATATTACAAATAAACAAAATTGAAGCCTGTTACGGTTTTACGAATGTTTCCCAGTATCGGTTCAATGGATCGAACCGGTTCTTAACTTTAACTTAGGAGAGTTTAATGTCACGGATGACCGTTCTTGAACGTGAAAATGTTACCAACACGAAAACGACGAATCGTTTGAATTACGAGGAAATCGTTCCCCACTTAAACGAGGAGGAGATGAACGAGATGTTGCGGGCTGCTGAATTGTTCGGTGGTCTTGAAACGGATCGTAACAAAATTTCTGATGAAGATGATTTCTTTACCGAATTATCGCCGAGCCAATTCTGTCTGGAACCAAACGACGACGACGAGGACGAAGAAGAACTCAATATCGAACGTGGAACCGACAAATTAAACGTAACAACCTTTTCCGTTTTACCGTTCGAAAAAGCGGAAGAAGAAGCTCCGGCGTTTACTCTTCCTGCTCCCGAACCGGAACGCTGGAACAATGATCCGATTCGGATGTATCTTTCACAAATGGCGAATATTCCGCTTTTGACCAAAGAAGAGGAAGTGGTTTTATCGAAACGAATTGAAAAAAATCGCCGTGCTTTCCGTCGTTGTGTTCTTGGTTCGCCGTTTGGTCTTCAAAATGCTTTTAGTACATTAACAAAAGTGTTTCACGGGCAATTGGCGTTTGAACGAACAATCAAAATGTCGTTGACCGAAAAACTTTCGAAACAACAAATTCAATGTCGGATGCCTCACAATTTACGTACATTGGCTCCGTTACTCGAATCAATTACTTCCGACTTTGAATTATTAGTGCGAAAAAGTACGCCGAAAGAAGTCAAAGTTATTGCACGAAAACGATTTCTGTCACGACGACGAAAAGCGTTGAATTTAGTTGAAGAGTTGAGTCTTCGCAACCGTCGAGTTCATGCGTTAATGAAACAACTGGAAAGTATGTCGAAACGCATGGACGAACTTTCGCGGCTTCTTCGTGATTCGGCGCCGATGTTGCCGGAACGCCGCCAGACGCTGCAAACGGAACTTCGGAATCTTATTGTGACAACTCAAGAAAGTCCAAAGAGTTTGCATCTTCGTTGCCGGAAAATGCGTGATTTGCTCAAAGAATATGAACAAGCGAAATGTGAGTTATCGCGTAGTAATTTGCGGTTGGTTGTTTCCGTTGCGAAAAATTATCGAAATCGCGGTTTGAATTTTCTTGATTTGATTCAGGAAGGCAACACGGGTTTGATGCGAGCGGTGGATAAATTTGAATATCGTCGCGGTTTCAAATTTTCAACGTATGCGACGTGGTGGATTCGTCAAGCGATTACGCGGGCGGTGGCGGAACAGGCGCGGACGATTCGGATTCCTGTACACATGATTGACGCGCTAACGAATTTGCGTAACATTGCTCGTATGAAGTATCAATCGACGGGTCGGGAGCCGAATATTCATGAGGTTGCGGAGGCGGCGGAAATGACGGTGGAGGAAGTTCGGCGGATTCTTCTGATGGGTTCCAACCCGATCAGTTTGGAACATCCGGTTGGCGAAAGTGACGAAAATTGTTTCGGTGAATTTGTCGCCGACACCAACTTCGACCGCCCTGAACATTCCGCATCGAATGACATGTTACGAAAAGAAATCGGAAAACTTTTGAAAACACTTACACCACGCGAACGTGAAATTATTAAATTACGTTACGGTCTTGACAACGGATATTCTTATACGTTGGAAGAAGTGGGGCGTATTTTTCAGGTAACACGGGAACGAGTTCGCCAGATTGAACAAAAAGCCGTTCAAAAATTGCAACAACCCGGTCGTTGCCGTTCGCTTGTCAGCTTTCTGTTTCACGAAGAATAAAATAAAAAATGTAACCGCTTCATCTAATATTGCAATTAAATGAAGCGGTTACTGTGATGAACCTTGGGATAGTCCGTGAAATTCAGCTCTCTATAAAAAAGTGTCAGGAATGAATGTCACTGTCATTGATTGAAGTCGATAATTCACGGTAGTTTACGGAATTGGTGTGACGATTATTTTCGGTTTATTGAGACGGGCATCCCACCAACAAATAATCTCGCGGAGCAAACAATACGCCGAGTTGTGTTGGATAGACATGTAACGCAGGGAACAAGAAGTAAAAAAGGAAATCAATTCTGGGAACGCTTCTGGACAATATTACAAACCTGTTACCAACAATCCAAAAATATAATGCAATTCCTAAAAAATCGCATTAACGTTCGCGCACATACATAAAATAACGTGAACGGTTACACTATTTAAAAAATAGAAAGTAATTTTTCAAACTAACTCAACAAAAAGTATATTTCTATATGACAATGAAAT
>JAIRTV010000408.1 GCA_031254675.1 Planctomycetaceae bacterium
AATTTTTTGCTTCCGATGGTCATTCCCATTATTTTTCATTATGGAGAACATCCATTTACTTCGCCGACGGAGTTGATCGAGTTAATTCAGAGATTGCCGGAAATGGACGAGTTTGCGTTAAACCTGAAGGCGATTTTATGTGATGTTACCACACTTGTTCCGAATCGTCTTCCTCATGATCCGGAACATGGAGTTCTTTTCATGGTATTGCAGACGGTTTTCAGTCCGAATGTTTTTGATCGTCTTTTGGAAATTTATCGACTGTTACGTCCGACATTTCATTTAAAGGAATCACAACAAGAATGGCGAGATGCGTTGTATTACGCGGCAACCAGTGCAAAACACTTCAAACGACAAGATTATATCAATCTTACTAAACAAACTCAAAAAGAAGGAGGTCGAACCATGTCTGTCTCATTGTTAGACGAATTAGTTGCCGAAGGCAAAGCCGAAGGTAAAGCCGAAGGCAAGGCGGAAGGCAAAGCGGAAGGTAAAGTTGAAGGAGAAGCCAAAGGCAAAGCCGAAATGATTATTCGTATTTTATCACGTCGTTTGACATCGCCTTCGAAATCACTTCGGCGAAAAATTACTTCCATTCAAAATATTGCCCAACTAGATGAGTTAGCGGATTTTGCGTTGACTTGTGTTTCGTTGGATGAATTCGCAACAGCGTTAAAATGAAAAAATCAAAAATTTTATTACGTTTATTTAGGTTTTTAGAATTTCAGATTAACTATGTTGTATTTACTGTCTGTAAATTCTATTCCCCAATCTAACCCTTTAAGAAAGTTATGTTAAAATCATCACAATTGATTATTGGTATTGTTGTAGTTATTGTTATAACATTTGTTATGACGGTTTATTCTGGTATGCAGACGGGGCGTTGGGCATTGTTTAAGGGTTTGGCAGAAGCCCAAACGGCGTTGCAAGACCTTCCTAAGGAGATGAACGGTTGGGAGGCGGTGGGCGACGACCAGCAGTTGGATAATGAAACGGTGACGATGCTTCAGATTCAGAATGGTTATCTTGTCCGCTCTTACCGTAATACGCAAACGCAATCGGTTGTTCACTTAGTTTTGATGGTGGGACCGACGGGTCGGGTTGTGGTGCATACGCCGGAGATTTGTTTTGGCGGCAAGGATTATCAAAAAGAGGACAACCGTGTTTCTGTTAAAATTCCAGTAATATTGCATGACAAGCCGGACGAATCGGACAATACATTTTGGAAGGTTGATTTTATTAATCGTGGTTTGAAACGCGACAAGATATCTTTTTATTACAGTATAAGTCTTGGTGATTCTTGGATAGCGACGGAGAATCCGCGATCGGCGTTCCAATTTTATCGTTATGCTTATAAAATTCAGATTCAATCGTTGTCGGTTGGGGAAGAAGACAATGTCAAGACATTCCTTCAGGACTGTTTGCCGACCATCCATGAATTTTTGCGACCTTGTAATTGATACGATTTTTAGCAATGTCATCAGTTTTTTTACCGATTGACGGTGGTTCCAATTTAACGACGGAACGTTTTGATGCTTCGACTCACGCTGATCGATTGACACGTGTTGGCAGTGTTGCGAGGGAGTCGGCGGTTCTTGTTGGAGTTTATTTGGATGGGCGTGTTGTGTTGGGTTCTCGGGCGGACTCGTTGCTTGACGAACTATCTGGTTTAGCGGAGGCGGCATTGGTTCGAGAGGTTGGGCGTATCACGCAACGGCGTCGCAAACCGGAAACAGCAACCTATATTGGAAGCGGTAAACTGAATGAATTAAAAGAATTGGTTAACACGGTTGATGCGGATATTGTTATTTTCGACAACGATTTAACTCCTGGTCAGACGAAAAATCTTGAAGAAGCGTTGAAGGTTAAAGTGATTGACCGCACGGAGTTAATTCTTGACATTTTTGCGAGTCGGGCGCGTACCCATGAATCGCGATTGGCGGTGGAGTTGGCGCAATTGGAATATTCATTGCCGCGTCTTAAAAGGATGTGGACACATCTTGAGCGTCAGGGGGTTGGAGGAGTGGGGTTACGAGGACCTGGCGAGAAGCAGTTGGAGGTTGATCGCCGTTTGGCGCAAAAGCGGATTCTTGATCTCAAATCGGAATTGCGTACGATTCAGCATCGTCGTTATCGTGAAGTGTCCGCGCGAAAGACCTCTCGGACGGTTTCCTTGGTTGGCTACACGAATGCTGGTAAGAGTACGCTTTTGAATCGATTAACAGATTCGGATGTTTACGTTAAAGATCAACTTTTTGCGACGTTGGATACACGAACACGTCGTTGGCATTTACCGGGTTGGGGACCGGTTTTATTGAGTGATACGGTTGGATTTATTCGGGATTTGCCGCATCATTTGGTTGCTAGTTTCCGTGCAACTCTGGAGGAAGCCAATCAAGCGGATCTTCTTCTCCATGTTGCGGATGCGTCGAGTCGTGATGTTGTGTTTCAGATTGAAGCGGCATTTCAAGTTTTGACTGATCTTGGTATTCGTGAAAAAGATACGCTTTTGGTGTTGAATAAGGTTGATATGTTGGAGGCGGATCGTTTGGAGGTTCTTCTGGCGACGTATCCGCATGCGGTTTTGATTAGTGCGAAGAGTGGTTTGGGTATTGAGAATTTATCGGTGGCGGTGAGTGATATTTTGAGCAAGGAGTTTCTTGACTTAACGATTGAAATGCCGTTAGCTGATGGTCGTCTTATGGCGTTATTGGCGCGGGACGGGGAAATTCTTTCCAAACATTACGGAGAGGAAACGGTGTTGGTTCATTGTCGGATTCCGCAACATTTAGTTGGTCGATTGCGGCAAGAAAAGGAAATACGTGGACTTCCCGAAAATCCGGTGGATCTTTTCTAGCAATCTTTCTGTGAAGTTTCTGTTGACCGAAATTCCTGCGAAAATTGTTCTATTTTTTGATATTATTCTTTCAATATATGTAATCAGAAAAAATCGACTCTGAAACTTCGGGTTAAGCAGAAAATTTTGCGGAATAATTATTCTGAATTGGTTTGTTTTTGTTGTGCTTCGAGTATTTTTTCGGCGGTTGCTTGCTGTTGCATTTGCAG
>JAIRTV010000432.1 GCA_031254675.1 Planctomycetaceae bacterium
CAAAGTGATCATCCTGGTGGTGTGATGGTAGGATTTGTTGATGGTTCTGGTCGTTTTTTTTCCCAAACGATACCAATGGCAATTTATGATGCTCTTATGACGCGACAGGGCGACGAATCCGCTTCCATGCCGTAAGAATATTCGCGACAATAATATTGGTAATATTTTCAGTAGAATTTTTATTTGGAACACCCAAAAGTGGCAAACTAAAAAGTGGATGATGTTTTGCCGAAAGGTTTTCACGTTGGGTTGATCTTTGAACGAAAATTCTACTGAATAATTACCAAAATCTGACAAAAACAAGGAAAAATTTAGCACTTAACTCAATATGTATGCGACTACCACCTATTCTTTGCCTTTTTTTTGCGTATAATGTTGAGACGATTATGATTCCTGGCTGACGGATTATTTGGGATGACTTGAGGAAATTGATAGGTTGCGAGTGGAACGTCCAACCGAATCGCCAACAGTTGTCCGTCAAGTTTGACGCCAACCGGTTCATTTATCTTAGAATAACTTTTCTTGCCAAAATCGTTTCCAGCGATTTTGTTTTACACACAACCCTGTATTTTGGAGACCAACCCATGTCAACAGAATGTAACAAACAAATCACCAATGTCATCGAAGTTTTGAATAAAGCCCGATCAATGGAACTTTGTGCGATTCTTCAGTATTTGAACCAACACTACGGTTTGGACGACGACGATTACGGTCAATTGGCTTCGGCAGTGAAAAAGATTGCGATTGACGAAATGAAACACGCCGAAGCTTTTGCCGAACGGATTAAGGAGATTGACGGTTCGTTGGAGCCGACCACCGAGATTCACGGCAAAGTTATTCGTGGTCAGGAAGCGGAGGAGATTTTTTCGTTCAATGCCAACTCCGAACAGGAAACAATGGCAATTTACAACAATTTCATGAAAATCTGCCGCGAGAACAACGACAGTATAAGCGCAACACTTTTTGAAAAAATTATCGGCGAAGAACAAAAACATTTCAATTACTTCGACGACACCGCAACTCATATCAAAAAACTTGGCAACAGTTTTCTTGCGCGGCAAACCGCCGGTAACTAATTTGTTAATTATTTCCGTTTGATTATTCGGCGAATGGCATTGGAATCAATGCTATTTCGCCGAATTGATTCCGTTTTGAACTTTGTTTTTGGGTTGCCACGATTGATTTGTGTTTTTGCCCAATGCTGTCTTTATTTTAGATATTCTGATTCTATTCTGATTGAATTTGCTTATGAAACTTACCACCAACCCGATATTTTGGAAAGCGACAGGTCTTTTAGCGACAATGCTTCTTCGAAATTGGATGGGCTTAATTGAGTTTAAAGCGGCATTTTATGATCCTGAAGTAGATCCGGCGTTTCAGAGCGAAAAACAACGTTTTATTTTACTGCTCTGGCACGAACATATTTTGTGTCCGTTGTTTCTACGTCGGCATAATGATGTGACAATGATGCTGAGTCAACATGGTGATGCCGAAATTGTAGAACAAATTGCGAGATTATCTGGAATGCGGAGTATTCGTGGTTCTTCTTTTCGTGGTGGGGCGATGGCGGTGAAACGGTTTCTGAGGATGAATTCGCAAAGTGTTATTGCTATTACGCCGGATGGACCTCGTGGTCCTCGCCGGAAGTTGGCGGTTGGTCCGGTTTTTCTGGCGTCGAAACTTCAGTTGCCGATTGTACTTCTTGGAGTTGGTTATGATCGTCCTTGGCGTATTCGCAGTTGGGACCGTTTCGCGATTCCGCGTCCTTTTTCACGTGGACGATTTATTATGTCCCACAAATTCCCTGTGCCGGCTAATCTAAATAAAAACGAGTTGGAAATTTTTCGCCAACAGTTTGAGACCCAATTAACACGCTTAACGGACGAAGCCGAACAATGGGCTATTTCCGGCGAACCTTTACTCGGCGAATCAATTGTTTGTCCTGGTCCCAAATGTTCGCTTATGTATTACGGTTATAGCAAACCGGCAATTATTCGTTAAGTTTCCGAATTCTTTCAAGTTGTGAAGCTGCACGAAGGTTAGGAAAAACTCCCCGATATATTAGACCTTTTCTTTAAATATATTTAAAACAAAATATAAGGTAGGTGCAAAGTATGAGGTGGGTGATGTTTCGCCGAAACATCACATCAGCGATAGCCGACTCAACGCCCCGTTGTCAACACTTGTCAAGCGTGTTATACTAGGCGGCTCATTAAATGGTCAATGTAAATTTTTTTCCACTTTTTAACCCAATTGTAATTTTTATGAAAATATCCTGTGAACGAGATAAATTTGCTCAGGCGTTTCAACTTGTGGCGTCTGTGGCGGCGGTTCGCGATGTCAAACCCGTACTGCAAAATGTTAAAATTAAAGTTGAGAAAAAAGGAGTTCTGCTGCAAGCAACCGATACAGAACTTGGAATCCGGCTTTTTCTGGACGATTGCGAAGTTATCGAAAAAGGCGAAGCAATCCTGCCCACCAAACGCCTCAAAATGATCCTCGCCGCAAGTTCGGAAGCCAAACTTCAAATCGAAAGTAGTCAAGACAAAACAGTCATCAGCGGAACACGAAGTCGTTTCACCCTCGTAACACAACCCCCCGATGAATTCCCTGATGTTGAAAACTTTTCAGAAACCGCTTATCACGAAATTCCTGCCAAATCGTTGCGAGAAATGATTCGCCGAACACTGTTCGCAACCGATACCGAAAACGTTAAATACGCTTTGGGTGGCGTGTTTTTCGAGTTAATTGAGGAAAACGCTGCGGTTGTTGCGACGGATGGACGCCGGTTGGCTTACCAATCGGGACGAGTGCAATGTGTTAATGATCATAAAGTTGAAACGGCAATCTTTCCCGCCAGAACATTGCAATTGGTCGAACGTGCCCTCAACGATGACGAAGAACCTGTTAAGATTGCTGTTTCCGCTAATCGGGCGTTGTTTCAATATGGCAATACAGTTTTCTTTACGCGCTTGGTTGAAGGGCGATTTCCGCGTTGGCGAAGTATTATTCCCGAAACCGAAGGGAAAACTCCGATCAATATTTTGGCTGGAGCTCTTCGTTCTGCGGTTAGCCAAGCCGCCGCGGTTACTTCCGACAAACAACCCGGTGTGCATTTCGTGTTCGAAAACGGAAAATTGGAACTGCAAGGTCATGGCTCCGAAATCGGCGATTCCTCGGTTGAGTTGCCAATTTCCTATACCGGATCAAAAGAAGAATTAAAACTCGATCCCAAATTTATGGATGATGTTTTGAAAGTGTTGGAGTCGGAAAAAAATCTCTCGCTTTTTGTTAGCGAAGGCGAACCTTTTACTGTTCAAATTGATGATGGTTACATTTATATTGTTATGCCATTGTCTTAGAGTTCCGGCAATTTCGACCAAAACAATGTTCAAGTAAAAAACAATTCTAGCGAAACCATATTCATTAAGCCGAAGATCTTCTCTTCGGCTTTTTTGTTGCGGGGCATGCAACAAAAAAGAGGTGAAACACACAACCGACAAGGAGAGATAGGCAACCATGAAGTCTTTTAGGTGGGCGATGTTTTGCCGAAAGAAGGTGGGTGATGTTTCGCCGAAGGGTTTTCACCCACCATCACATCGGCGAAAGCCGATTAGCCCCTGTTTACGGAAGGCAATTGAATTCCAAACCGCTCGGCAACACAAATTGCCGTCCGAAAACAGGGTCAGAATTGCCTTGCGGCAATGCAACCTTTCGGCGAAAGGTTGCCCACCTTGTACCTTCCCCAATAATTAGGAACACGACACAAACCGTTCATTGTGGATCATAATTTGAAGTTGAATGTTTCGTTGACGAACAACCATGCACGTTTTCCTAATGTTTGCGGTTCGACATGAACTTTGGCAACACCGGTCATTCCAACTTTAATCGATAAATCAGGATTGTCCAGTAACATTCGAACCCGATACGAAGCACTGTTTGGTTTTTCTGCGCCGTCACGTTGGGTTGTTGTCGGAACTTCTCCGCCAGCACGTGTTGCAAGTTGAACATCCAACGACGCAACCGCTTGCTTTTCGATTTCATGAATTTCACCCGCAAATGTTTTTGACGGAAATTCATGCAATTTTAATTCAACTCGTTGACCTTGTTTTAAGAAACCGGTTTTTGATTGGTTCACAACCAGCACCGCCTCCAAATACTTGGGATCGCCAATACTGCAAAAAATAGTTCCCGGTTCAAAGGTTGCTTCGAGATTGGTTGGTTCCAACGGCGAACCCCACCAAGTTGGCAATTGGTCATCTTGCGGAGCTTGATAAGGTTTCCAGGGCGGCGAAACAACAATTCCATCACGTGGAGCGCGAAGAGTTAGGTAATTGAAATCACGCAACAGGTTTTGATGAATTTCTTTTGCGGCGGTCAAGGATTTCTGAACCGGAGCAATTTGTAACGCCGCTTCACTCTGATGAATCCGAAGGCGTTCCAATTTTTCGATTTCTTGTTCTAATTCTTTACATTTTCCTTCAGAGTCCACTAGTTCAAAGAGTAGGTTTCGGTTTTCCAGCAACCCCAACACGTCGCCCTCACGCACAAACTGCCCCGCCACAACATCAATCCGTTTGAGTTGGCAACCGCCTTTGATGTCGGGAATATAAACTTGCCGTGAGTTGGACGCACGAAGTTCTGTAATAGTTGGCGCAATCACCGTGTAAGGCAATGGACAGAATAACAGAAAACCTAAAATTCCGCTTAACAGTAACAACGAAAAATAAAATCGTACTTTTTTCACTTTGTAAATCCTCCCAGGAACCCAAAAAAACTTGGCAACTTTGTACAACGGCATAACAAATAAACTGAATAACGACATTGCGGCAATTATTTGTCCGATAATCTGAAGTCCATAAGGTTGAAACACTTTGTAGATAAAAAACAAAATGGACGCCATCACGACCCAACGATAGAAAAATGCGGCTACCGAATAGAGAGCGAACAGAATTTGATTTTTCTGTGGTAAAAACGGGTCGTCTTGTTGTTCCATGCCGAGAAACCATTGTGAACATTTCCGTGTGAGGATTTTTGTTGCTTTCTGCCGTAGGTTCGGAATTTCGAGCCAGTCTGCCAAAATGTAATAACCGTCGTAACGGAGTAACGGATTGATATTGAACAACACGGTACTCACTGACGAAACGAACATAATATTGAGTGCCAGATAATTCAGGAGTCCTTCTTCCGAAAACCACCACAAAAACGTACAAATCGATGCCAACACGCATTCGACATAAACTCCTGCAATAGCGATTGCCATGCGGTGCCATTTATTCGGCAACAACCACGAATCGGAAACATTAACATACAAACATGGTGTCAACACAAGAATCATTACTCCCATTTCATGACATTCGCCTTTGAAATATTTTGCGGTAAGCCCGTGCCCAAATTCGTGTAATACTTTTGTGCCGGCTAATGTCATACTTAGAAAGATCAAATTGACCGGATTGAAAAATGCGTAAAATTCCGGCAATTTGGAGCGAAAGGTATCGAAATTCACCAACACCAATGACGCTGCCGACAACATGAGCAGTAGGCAACACACAATCATGACCGGGTGAAAAAACCAACGTACAAACGGTGATAGAAAGGTCAAAATGCGGTCGGGGTCAAAACCTTTGAATTTAATAGCGAGGACGTTGGTGAATTTTTGAAATAATTCTTGTCGGAATCGTTTTTTTTTCCGTTTGAGCAATTCGGGACCTTGGTTTGGTGTTGCGGCAATGATAAGACCGCTTTGGTGTAGTTGTCCCAAAAAGTGTTGTAATTCTTCGAGTGAGATTTTTTGTGGAGGAAATTCGTTTTCAAATTTTTCTTTGATATCGTCGAGGCTGTGTGTTCCGTCGAACATTCGTAGGATAGCGTATTCTTCTTCCTGAAAACGAAAATAGCGAGAACCGATTGGTTCTTTAATTACCCAGTAAGAGCGACCGAGGTATTGTTGACGTTTTGCGGTCAAATCCGAACGCACGCGAATCGGCAATTTCCGCGCCGAACTCGAAACAAGACTATCATGTAAAGAAACCATAATACAACAAAACCATTAGCATAAAATTATTAAAGAATAATGGCAGATTTTAGAGGATTGATCAATGATTTTCAATCCATAATTTAGATAATAAACCTTTTTCCAACTTAATATGACAAAACAAGCACAATTTAAACAATCATTTTCTCAAAGAATCAATTAACACGGAAAACACAAAAGATCCAGAAAAATAAAAAAATTCCGTGTTTTCCGTGTATTCTGTGTTCAAATAAAATCATCGCAAAACTAAAGTATTGAAGTAAAATACCTTGTGTTAGGGAAAGTTAAAGAAAAGGTCTAATAACAACAAATTGTAGAGTTACGATTTACTTCTTTTACCGAAATTTGTCTTGCGTTTAACTGTTTCATGTTGTTACGTTATTTCGTTACGTTCTCGCCGACCATGTTTTAGCGGCGTCAGGAACTGTTTCGGGAACTGTTGTTGTCTTGACATTCATTATCGAGCAGATTATATTATCGAACAGTTTGTTGCGTGAGACTCTTTTTCTTCATGGTTTCAGCCGCAGCAACCAAAGTATCCAACACAACATCAACTCAAACTCTCAACAGGATACTGAAATTATTATGGAAAATGAATTAAAAAAAATTCTTCTGGCGGATGACGATTTTACAAATTTAGTTAACGCGAAAAATGTTTTAGGAAAACATTTTGAAGTGTTTACTGTTCCCTCAGGAGAAAAACTATTCAAAATACTTGACAATATTACGCCGGATATCATTCTTCTCGACATCGAAATGCCGGAAATGAATGGTTACGAAGTAATGAAAATACTAAAAAATAACCCCAAAACCGCCAACATTCCCGTCATCTTTCTAACAGCAAGAATTGATATCGGAAGCGAATTGGAAGGTTTGACATTGGGGGCGGTTGATTATATTGCCAAACCTTTTGCTCCTTCCCTTCTTCTAAAACGGGTTGAAAATCATTTATTGACAGCATCACAGAAACGTTTGCTTCAAGTTCAAAACAGACAGATTTCAGATTACAACATCAATCTGCATCGAATGGTTGAAGCCAAAACCCAAACCGTACGCGAATTACAAAACGCTATTTTTGATATTTTGGCGGAAGTAGTAGAATACCGCGACGACGCAACCGGCGGTCATATCTATCGAACACAACAATATTTCCGCATTCTAACCGAAGAACTTCAGAAGAATCGGATTTATCAGAATGAAATTGCCGAATGGGATTTGCCGTTGTTGGTTCTTTCTTCCCAACTTCACGATATTGGTAAAATCGCTATTTCCGATACAATCCTGCTAAAACCGGCAAAACTCACACGAGAAGAATTTGAAACAATGCAAAAGCATACGGTTATCGGCGGAGAAATTATCGAACGGATTGAAAAGAATACAACCGATCATCTGTTTATTCGGTACGCCAAGTCAATGGCACTCACCCACCATGAAAAATGGGACGGTTCCGGTTATCCTCACAAATTGTCGGGAACCGATATTCCGCTTCAAGGGCGATTGATGGCGGTGGTGGATGTGTACGATGCGTTGGTTTCCAAACGACCTTATAAAAAACCGTTCACTCACGAAGAATCCGTCCAAATCATCTGCAAAGGAAACGGAAAACATTTCGATCCGTCAATTATCAACGTTTTTTGTTCCGTTGCGGACAAAATGAAAGAAGCCGTCCAAAAAGAATAAACGTCAACATCAGTTGCGGTTTTTCATCGTTTTCAGTCATTCATTAAAATCAACAAAATCAATTACTTTTTAGGTGTTAAAATGGATAATTCAGGTAATAGGGGGGGGGGGGGACATTAAGTGTAGAACTATTCGAAATCGGCGTTATTGCCGGTTTGGTGGGAATTTTCCTGTGGCTTCTCTTGTCAAAGCACAAAAATATTCAAACGTTTTTCGGTTCTAAAAATGTTTATTACCAACAAATTCTTTTTGTTGTTGCGTCTTTCACGATGATGATTGCCGTCAGTTATTGGCAGGTTAAATCTCTTATTTTCGATCAAATTCATATCAATAGCCAACAAACATTGGATTTGATTGACATGCAGATTCAATCAATGTTTTACACGATGGAAACGACTTTGTCCGACATTGCGTTTACTACCGAATATCTTATCAATAAAAATACGCCGCCGAACGAGATTCAACAATTTTTGCACAATGTCGCCGATCAATTTCAAGACCGCCGATACAATAATTTTCTTATTATCAATGGTCTTTTCGGCGAAGTTAATGGTCGGCAAATGGATGGAACACGTTGGACAGTTCCTGAAACTTATCAGATGAAAGAACGTCCCTGGTATATTGAAACGGTTAAACGTCAAGGCAAAATTCATTACACTGCTCCCTATTTGTCGCAACAGACCGGAAGATTAACAATTACCATCTCAAAACAATTACGAACTTCTCAAGGTAAACATTGCGGTGTGCTTTGTATTGATTTTGATATGAAAGCGATGGCGGAATTTATTGCAAAGCTTCAGGTTACCGATGGAAGTTATGTTGTTCTCATTGACGCCGAAGGGCATATTCTGGCGCACCGCAATCTCCAGTTATTGGGCAAGAGTATTGCCGATATTAGCCAAAGCGGTCAACAAATTTATTCCATACTTCAATCGACTAATCCAAACCAAAATATATCTTCACCTTTTGGTCTTTTCGATGCTTACGGTAACAAAAGTATCTGTTATGTGCAACGAATGCCTAATGGTTGGTATATTTCTTCATTAACGCATGTCGAGGAGTTTTATTCTCATATTTACCGTGTCGGAATTATTCTTGCTCTTTTGGGAATAATATTTATGTCCGTTCTTTCTCTTCTTTTAACGCGGCTCTATTGGGACAAAGAAATTTCCGAACGCCGCAGTCAGAGTAAATCGTCGTTTCTTGCCAAAATGAGTCATGAAATTCGGACGCCGATGAACACCATTATTGGTATGTCGGAACTGATTTTTCGGGAGAAAGATAAATTATCTCCTACGGCTTATTCTTACATTATTGGTATTAAACGGGCAGGTTATCATCTGTTGACCATTATCAACAATATTCTCGATCTGTCAAAAATTGAATCCGGTAAATTGGAAGTAATTAACACGCAATATATTTTTTCCGGTTTGATTGACGATGTTCTTGAGATTATTCAAACGAAAGTTCGCGAAAAATCGTTGCAACTTGTTATCTATATCGACAGTCGTTTACCGGAATATCTTTTTGGCGATAAACTTCATCTTCAGGCAATTCTTCTCAATCTCTTGAACAACGCCATCAAATATACTCGTGAAGGATCGGTGATTTTTTCTATTGCCGGCAAGAAAGGGGAAAATCGTATGATTTGGTTGATTATTAAAATCACCGATACGGGAATCGGTATTAAAGAACAAGATAAATCCAGACTTTTTTCCGATTTTGTTCAGGTTGATTCTACCGTCAATAGGAATGTGGAAGGTACTGGTTTGGGTTTGGCGATTGTTTGGAATCTGGTCAAAATATTGGGCGGAACAATTGAAGTTGAAAGCGAATACCAAAAAGGCAGCACTTTTACCGTAATGTTGCCAATGACTTATGAAAAAGAAACACCTTATGCCGTGGTGTCCGAACCGGAAAAACACACTGTCCTCATCTATGAACCGCGTCTTCTTTATCGGGATACGCTCATTTGGATTCTCGATAATCTTGGCGTGCAGTATCAAGTTGTTTCGGGAGTTTCCGAGTTTAATGAAATATTACAACGCCAAAAGTTTACTTTTATCTTTTTGGCATCCTTTGTTTATGATGCGGTTAAAAAAGTTTTGGAACATCAGATAATCGGAACGCAAACCGTTTTATTTTATGAAGATCCGATCCAAACGTTGTTGCCGAATGTTCGGTCGATTATGTTGCCGGTTCACTCCTTGCGGATTGCCAAACTGTTGAACAATGTTTACGTAACGGATT
>JAIRTV010000439.1 GCA_031254675.1 Planctomycetaceae bacterium
TTCAACCTAATTTTTCTTACAAAACAACCTTTGGGGCAAGTCACATAAGATGTTTACTCAAGATTATGGAGATTAAAATTGCATCCAAGTTCTAAAATGATCATCTTTTTTTGCGAGACATGTTGCAGTGTTTTAAAAAATTCTTTATGATATACATCTAATCCCTTTTTTGCCGACGTGGCAGGAAATCAGGAAAGAATGAGTAACATATTACCGTCAAAGATTACAGAATCTTTCGGATAAGAGCGTTGCCAAGTCGGCAACAATCAAAATTTCTGTGAACATGTTATTGACATTGCGTTAGTTTTTAAGTAAGCCGGATATTTGATTTAACGTGCGTCCGATTTAATCAACCCTCATTTCAAGTATGTTTTTTCCCGAAATTGTTTATTTCCTGTCGGTTTTTTTTCTGAGGAAGTTACAAACACTTTCCACAGGTAAAACCGTATTGAAAAAACGGATGCCTAATATCCTATCCCTTGCTTTGATTTTTAAGACGTTATTCCACCCCATTTTGCTTTGTTTTCGATTTCATGTTTTTTTCCGTCAATGGTCTTTTTGTCGGAGCAAAACCAATGAAATTTTTGCGTGTTTGTTAAAATTTCTTTGTCGACATGGTGTCGGTTATTCCGTCTGGATGTTTGGAAACGTATTGCCAGTAAAAGTTTGTACATCGATGGATTTTCCGGTTTGTGCAATGTTTCCGGTTCTTTTGATTGTTTTTTTGCTTGATTTGTCCGCTTTTTTGAAGATTCAAATCTGACCGTTTAGGGGCAATCATTATGGAAGCAATACAATGGATCACAATTGCAGTCGCATCGGTTTTCTCAATTATTGCGACTTATCTTTGTGTTCGGTTTATCGATGCCCGTCGTTTGGCTGACGCGGGTATTAAGGCGAAAGAAATCTTACGCCGCGCCGAACTCGATGCCGAAAACACTCTCCGCGATGCGGAACTTCGAGTCAAAGAGAAATCAATTCAACTAAAAGAAGAAAACGAAAACGAATTTCGGAAAATTCGACAAGAACTCCATGATCGGGAACGTTTTCTCGATAAACGTCAAGATATTCTTGACAAACAGGCGGAAGATCAACGAAAATTAGAAAAACTCGTTGAAAACACCCAACGCAAATTGAACGAACGGATCGCAGACACCAATCGTCGTGGTGAGGAACTTTCAAAACTCATTGAAAAAGAACGTTTGACGCTCCATGAATTTTCCGGTTTAAGTCGTGCAGAAGCCACCGAAAGATTGCTTCATCTCCTTGAAAAAGAACTCAATGAGGAAACCGGTTCACTGATAATTCATCACGAAAAACAATTGAAAGAACGTTGTGAAGTACTTAGCCGTAATATTTTGCTTAGTGCGATGCAACGTTATGCTGCTCCGCACACTGCCGAATCCACGACCTGTACGGTTGACATTCCAAATGACGATATGAAAGGTCGGATTATCGGGCGTGAAGGTCGTAATATACGAACATTTGAAAAAGTAACCGGCGTGGACATGATTATTGATGATACTCCGGGCGTGGTTATTGTTAGCGGTTTTGATCCGATTAGGCGTGAAGTGGCGCGTTTGGCGTTGAATCGATTGATTGCCGATGGACGAATTCATCCTTCGCGAATCGAAGAAATGGTTAGCGAGACCAATCGTGAAATTCAGACATTTATTCGAAAAGCCGGACAGGACGCGGCGCAAGAAGTTGATATTTTCGGGTTAAATGAACGTACAATCGAGCTTCTTGGTCGGTTACATTTCCGAACAAGTTATAGTCAAAATGTTCTTCGTCATGCAATTGAAGTTGCGTTCCTTTCTGGTTTGATTGCTGTTGAACTGGGTCTTAATGAAAAACTGGCACGTCGCTGTGGATTATTGCATGATATTGGTAAGGCAGTGGATCATGAAACTGAAGGCGGACATCCGAAAATTGGTTCGGATTTATTAAAACGTTATGGTGAACCGCTGGAGGTGGTTCAAGCGGCGTTGGGACATCACGAAGACCCGAAAATCGATTATCCGTACACGATTATTGTTGCAGCGGCTGATGCGTGTAGTGCTTCACGTCCCGGGGCACGTCGGGAATCGTTGGAAAATTATGTCCGGCGCATGGAAGAGTTGGAAGCAATTGCCAATGAATTTCCGGGTGTCGAACAGGCTTACGCAGTTCAGGCAGGACGTGAAATGCGGGTACTTCTCAATGCTCTACAATCTACCGATGAGGAAGCCGCCAAAATTTGTCGTGATATTGCCCACTCTTTGACTGAACGAGTTCAATTCCCTGGAGAGATAAAAGTTACTGTCATTCGTGAAACCCGTTTTACTGAAGTTGCCAAATAAATCAAAATAAAAAATCCCGTCTCTGGCAAAAGACACCGAAGACGGGATTTTCATAAAGTTCAGAGTGGAGTAATCTGCAAGTGATCAGAATTACTCCCTTCACAGGCTCCCCGAGAAGGACTCGAACCTTCGACCTACGGATTAACAGTCCGCCGCTCTAACCAACTGAGCTACCAGGGATCAAAATGTTAAAAATAAAATATTAACCTCTTTCAAAAAATCCGCAAGAGGGGGGAAACAATGTAATCGTTCACTCATCACAATTCGTAAAAAATCAACGTATCCTGTCCCAACATATAACATGTTTAATTTTCAAGGTTTACGTCCTTTTTTAATATATTATCAAAATAATGTCGAAATTCGTAAACCTTTTAATATTAAGGACTTCAAGTTTTTTTAAGTTATTTGTCCTCAAACAGTTATACATAATTCCTTTACATTGTCATAAAAAGGAAAATTTTTGCATAACTCTTTCTATAATAAGTAATTAGAATAAAATTATCTCGAAACTTCGATTTGAATAATTTTTGGGTTTTAACGTGTTTGTTGTTTTCGGGGAAAATATTCGAAATTCTGGGCATTGTGGAATTCTCAGTTGGCTCAGAGCGTATTCGGAATTAGTATAGATTACAATTAGCAAAATTTGGTAAACAATATGAATCGTCTTTGTTTTTACGATTTCACAATTCCATACCAAAACCGATATCGAAGACAAATATAAAATCGATACAAAATTATCAACTAAAGAATATGATGAAAAATATGGTGTTTCCGCGTCGCATTTTATCGCACCAAAAATTCATCTTATTCCCGAAAAATATAATCACCCATTGACTTCGGGTCTTGCTCCGGTTAAGATCGAAAAAGGTAAAAAAAATGTTTTTGAATTTGATCTGTCAACAAAATAATGATATTCTATTCAAAACTTTTTTTGATATTGTTTCATTTCTATTTTTTAGTAATTTTGTAGCAATTTCTTAAAACAATGTATAAAAAATTATTGACTTTTGTTTTTGTTTCGTTTTATTCTGTCTTGTTGACTTCTGGAATTTACGGTACGGATTTTCGTGTTGTTGAAAATCGGTTGCGGTTTTCCCTTGACGATGAAAGATTCATTACAACCCCAGAGGAAGGACTTTGGTCAATCGCTACCGATTGGACGGATGATTGGATGTCCGGTTGGGTACATGTTCATCCGCAAAGCGTAACACATGTCGGCAAGTGGACACAATTACACGGTACTCTTTCGCTTCCCGAAGGAAAAATGTTGTTAAGGGATTCGTACCGTATTCTTGATGACGGCAGACTCCATTGTGTTCGTCGTTTTGAATGGCAAGGTCCCGGCACATTGAAAAAAGCTTCTTTTTCTATTCGTTTCCAGATGCATGGAGAAAAATTGATGCCTTTTTTCCCTGGCATATTGTATTACGGTAACAAGATGGGGGCAAAAATCAATCCTGAAATTATTCCCATCTATAACGGTTCTTCCGGTGAATTTGCGATTTTTGAAGAACATCGTTTTCCTATGCCGTTTGTTATGCTTGAAAACGCAGAGAAACAATATGCGGCGGCAGTACACTCCACGCCGAGTCCGGTGAGAGGGGCAGTTGTTCAGGATCAATGGTGGTCTATGGGTATTGAAGCCGGTAACGAATACACGGAATTTCTGCTTTATTCCGGACCGGTTGGTTATAATCACAAACGAAGTATTGCTAAGGCGCTTCAAAAAAAACCAATGCAATATACGAATACCTATCTTTCGCTGGAACCCGGTCGAATTATTGAAAAAGAATTTTTTATTGAAGTCTATCCTATTAACCGTGAAGGAAGCGGATTTCAGCAACCGATCTATACGTCTTTGGAACGGCATAAACCGTTTTATGCCGAGCGGTTCGAATCATTTCAAACAATCATTGAAAGCAAATACCGTTTCGCTAATACTCGTTGGATTGATGAAGGAGTTGTTTGCGGATTTGGTATGTACGACCTTGACAGAAAAAAAGACATTGTGATGGGATGGTGTGGACAGGCGGCATCCTGTGGATTTTCTTTTCAGATGTTGGGGGGCGGAATGAATGATCAAAACGCAAGGGAAAAAGTGCAACGTTCACTTGATTTTTTGTCGTCTTTTCCTGTTGATGAACGAGGTTTATTTCCCGTTGGTTATAATATAACAGAAAAACGATTTCATGGAGGCGATCCGGTTTCGTGTGGACAAGCCATGTATAATTTTGCCAAAGCGATTGAAACGGCACGAAAAAACAAACAGTATGATATTCGGCAGTGGGAGCAGTTTTTGCAAAAGGTATGTGATCGGCAAAGCAAACGAATTCTTGAGGCAAACTGGAATCCTCATTCTACTGCTGAAGCGTTTTATATTGCTCCGCTTATTATTGCTTGGCAGTTGTTTGGTGAAGATGCTTATAAAGATGCAGCTGTTAAAGCAGGAAATTTGTTTGCAGACAGGCATTTGACAATGAAGACTTGTTATTGGGGCGGCACACTGGATGCAACCTGTGAGGATAAAGAAGGAGCTTGGGCGGCGTTTCAGGGATTTCTCGAACTTTATGAACGATTGAAGACGCCTCATTATCTCACGTGGGCGAAACATGCCATGGATGTTTGTTTGAGTTATGTTGTCGTATGGGATATTCCGTTACCGGCGGGACGCATGGCGGATTACAATTTTAAAACGACGGGATGGACGGTTGTTTCTCCTCAAAATCAACATATTGATGTTTATGGAGTCCTCTTTGCGCCGGAAGTGTACAAAATGGGGATTTATCTTCAGGATGAACGTTTGAAAATGTTGGCTTCGGTTATGTATCGTAGTTGTTTTCAATTGACCGGTCCGCATGGTAATCAAGGCGAGCAATTGCAACAAACTAATTTTGCCCAACGTGGCGATATGTCCAATGTGCATCGGTTGCGGGGAGGGTATTCTGAAAATTGGACGGTGTTCTGGATCACAACTCATTTTCTTAGTGCTGCGGCTCGTTTTGCCGAAATAAATGTAATTCCGTAAACGTATTTGAAAACATTAGACCTTTTTGTTATTGGAAATTTTGTGTAAAAGTATTTATGCACAAATTTTTGAAACCAAATATAAGAAAGGTAATGCGACGATTTACGAAACGTTAATTGATTCTATTGACATAATGACGAAAAATTTTTATTTTTTGAAAGAAAAGTAGAAAAGACCGCTTGACATTTTATTCCATTTAACATAAACTACAAAACTTAGTCGATTGTGATTCGTAATTTTTTGCCGTGTTGTTGTTCGGCAAGCGTTTCGCAATTACTTCAAAAATGTCTTGTAAATAAGGAGAATAGCAATGGAAAATTTAGTGAAATGTGTTGTCGGGATTTTCGCAATATTTTTTGCGAAAAGCCAAATGTTAAAATGGACAAGTTACGTAAAGCAGGGGGGGGGGGGCTAGAGGGAGTGGAGAGTTGAGAACGGATAGTGGAGAATGGTCGATTTTTCGGCGTTTTTTCACTAAATTCTTCTCTTCTATTCGCTCTTCACGATTCGGCTTTACGTTGGTCGAACTTCTTGTGGTGATTGCGATTATTGGTGTGTTAATCGCT
>JAIRTV010000440.1 GCA_031254675.1 Planctomycetaceae bacterium
ACAAACATATCTATATTGCTGTATCATTAGCCACCTCACACTTTTCTATTTCTGATGAAAAACGAAACATCGTTAATTGATTTTGTTCCGTTAAAAAATCTTGTAGCACTCGTTCCTTTTCTCCCTTTACCTCAAAAACTAACTCGGAAGCACAATGATAGAATATCGATATAGTTAATGAACAACTAATCATCTCATCATCATATATTGGACAAGACCAAAAACAGATACGAGACTCAGCAAAAGAGCTGAAAACGGTTACATGAATATCTCCTTCCCATCCACCTCTTAAAAAAAGCAACTTAACGGCACGGGTATAACATAACTCAACTTGATCTCGCGAAACTTTAGCACGATAATCAAGAATACCTGGACGCTCGCGATTGACTTTTTCAAATTGAACATCAACCGGTACACCCAGAACATCTACCAAAACTCGATACGAATCTTCTTGCGTTTTCATTTTTGATACCTTAATATATTATAATACAAAAAACCCGCTATTCATTGTATTTTTTTAGTGTTGCGAAAAAGGTCAACAATGAATGCGAGTTTTTATTTATTGTTCAAAAAAACTTACTAAGTTTTTCAAAGAGTACCTTTTCGCAACACCCGTATATTATAGAACTTTCTAAAATCTGTAAAGGCACGTGAAGCCGCAAGGCGAATGTCGTGTACCAACAATCTGAAACAACTTGGGATTGCCTTACACAATTATCATGACACCAACAAGGCATTTCCCGCAGCCAGCAACCGATTGTTCAAAAAAGACAACTCAGGAGCTCTCACCAGTCATTACTCCTTTTTAGGAACAATGTTCATTTTAACTCCTTATTACGAATTGAGTACTGTTTATGAAGAAGGAAAAAATAATCCCATTGACCCAACCAACGGCATTCCCTGGGCAAAAACACAATCCGCTCTCATTTGCCCTTCCGATGCCAACAAAAATCTAACTCAAGGACGTTCAGATTATGTTGTTTGTACAGGCGATTGGCCGGATATTCTTGTCAATGATTCTATCCAGAACACTCGCGGACTCTTTGTGATGCCCGATATTCACTGGGCAGTTTGCCCGGGATCTTTCATGACTTTAACAAATCCAACCGGTCGAAATAGTTGGCGAACATTCGCTTCGCTCAGCGACGGAACATCGAATACAATTGCCTTTTCAGAACGAGTCACCGCCGCCAAAGCAAACAACTTTCGCGGTGCTTACTCGACTGCCGCCACAAATGGAATTGATGCGACAATTGCCGCAACTCTTCCCTATAAGTGTTCACTAATGAAGCAAGGCAACGGCACTTATAGCGGTACCACGCAGACCGATTACCTTGGAACACGCTGGGGAGATGGGCGAATGCCATCAACCTTTTCAGCCATTTTGCCGCCAAACTCCGCAAGTTGTTCAGGGAATGGCGCAACATTTGGAATTTTTCAAGATCGGTCAATTTTTACCGCAACCAGTTATCATGCCAATGGAGCTAATGTTACATTTGCAGATGGTTCGACGCATTTTATTACCGATACCATTAATTCCGGCGGGATTGACGCGACAACAACTCCAGCTGCTTCCGGTTCGTCGCCATTTGGAATTTGGGGAGCGTTGGGTTCCATTAGCGGTAGTGAAACAGTTGAACTCCCGTAAATTTTTCCAGATATTGTCGTTTGTGAAATCGACAATACTTGTTTTAAAGAGATTGTATCATTATATTATCGAGTACTTTCAAAAACCTGTATATTTACCGGTTAAATTTTCAACCTTCTAACAATTTTATTTACTTATGAAAACAATCAATCTGTTAGTTACGTTTTTTGTTCTATTGTTGTTTGCTGGTTTTTTGAATCCAGCACTTCACGCCGCGGAGGAATACCCCAATATCGTTCTGATTATTTCAGACGATCAACATTGGGGCGATTACGGTTTCATGGGACATTCTGTTCTCAAAACACCGTGTCTTGATCGACTTGCCGAACAAGGATTGCTTTTTACACGCGGTTATGTTCCGGCGTCGTTGTGCTGTCCAAGTCTTGCGTCGCTCATCACCGGACAGTATCCCCACCAACACCGAATCACCAGCAATGATCCACCATTGCCGGAAGGAATGAAAAAAGGTGAATTTTACAAAACCCAAGCCTATCGCGACGGTCGTAACATGATGATCGAACAAATGAAAAAAGCACCAACGTTACCAAAATTGTTGGCGCAACACGGTTATCTTTCCATGCAAACCGGAAAATGGTGGTTGGGTGATTATTCGTCCGGCGGTTTTACGCACGGAATGACCAAAGGCGGACGTCACGGCGACGACGGTTTGAAAATCGGTCGCGATACAATGAAACCAATTACCGATTTTCTCGACTTAGCCGCAAAAGAGAAAAAACCGTTTTTTCTTTGGTACGCTCCGATGTTGCCGCACGATCCACACGATCCGCCGGAACAATTCTTGAACAATTACAAAGATAAAACCAATTCCATTCATCAAGCAAAATATTGGGGAAATGTTGAACGTTTCGATAACACATGCGGTCAACTCCTTGACGAATTGGAACAACGCGGCTTAAATGAAAAAACAATTGTCGCGTACGTTTGCGATAACGGTTGGATTCAAGATCAGAACTCGCACCGTTTTGCTCCCAAATCAAAACAATCCCAATACGACGGCGGTTTGCGAACACCAATTATTGTACGTTGGACAGGACATATTACACCCAATCGCAATAATACGCATTCGGTGTCGTCTCTTGATATTGTTCCAACATTGTTGAAGTTGGCAGGGCTCGAAAAAGACACGTCGCAACCCGGAATTGATCTACTCGATTCCAATGCGGTTGAATCACGCAAAGCGGTGTTTGGCGAATGTTTTACGCACGATTTTGTCGATTTGTTGCGACCGGAAAAAAATTTGCGGTTCCGTTGGATGATTGAGGACGGTTGGAAACTGATTGTTCCTCAATCCGGCGAACGCACCGGAATCGAACTATATTATTTGACAGACGATCCAAACGAAACAAAAAATCTGGCTCAATCACAACAACAAGAACAACGTATCGAATCCATGCTCTCCAAACTCAATTCGTTTTATGATCCCCAAAAACCGTAAATAAAAATTACTGATTATTTCAGATTTTTGGAAGAAAATTATTACGTCAACAATCAAGTATTTTTGAATACGGAATAACGGAATTGTATTTTACACATTTCCATTATTCCGTTCTTTTTTTGTTTCGTATTCAATAAATCAAACGAAAATATCAACCGCGGTTCAGATTTCGGAACGAAGAGCGGTACGACAGGGAATACAAAGATTTTTGCCGGCAGTTAAGATGGGATCATTCAAAAGACGTGTTTCCATAACAAGTTCGCCACAAGAATCGCAACGTTTACTTGCGTGAATCCGAGCTGTTTCCGGCATGGCAACCTGAACGGAACCAATGGAAAAGATTTCCTCAAAATTTGTTTGTAGAATCCGGTTAATCATTTGTTGCCGAATTTGTTCACGTCCGGTGTTGTCGTTTGCGTGAAGATTGTTCTGTTGTTCGCGTAAATCCTGCAACAAATTTCCACGTGTTACCAACCGGCAACTCTTACCGTCACTGCGACGAAAAAACGAATAGGCATTTTTACCGTAATCAAGAAAAACGAGATTGCCTTTACCGAAAGTGCAACCAACAAGATATTGAATGGCATCAACCGCACACATATCCGTTTCAACAACCGTTACAATTTCTTCGTCGGTTGCATGACCAAATTCCTGAAGCACCCAATCTCCGATCCTCATGCCAAAAGTCAAACCGGGGCAATGATGTCCGTGAAACACAATCACTTCGTCAATCTGTTTCTGTGTCAACATCGTTTTTATGCACAAATTTCGTACAATGAAAAAAGGAATAATGAATGGAACTGTCTATTTTAATTTTTAATTCCGTAATCAAAAATACCGAATTAGTCATTACGGCTTCTTACATATCAAAGCGAAATAGTACAGATTTTGCGCCGATAGTAATAATTTTTTGTCGCATTTAATTGCACATAAAAATAGACAGTTACTGAGGAATATTTTTACAAATTGTGTTTCATTTCCCTTGCGGTTCAACACATTTTGTTTTCAAATTATCTTCAAAGAATTTTGGGTTAGTGTCCCAAAATCCAATGGATCATTTCTTTGATTTTAATTTTGCCGTCATCGCAAACTTGGGCAACCGTTTTCGTTGCGTCTTTGACAAACTGTTGACCGAGCAATGTTCGTTCGGCAAAGAAAGCTTTCATTTTGCCGTCAACAATTTTTTCGATAATATTATCTGGTTTGTTGGCGTTTTGTGTTTTTACTTGTTCGACGACGAATTGGCGTTCTTTTTCGACGGTTGCCGGATCAAGGTCGTTTTCGCTGAGAGCTTGCGGTCGCATTGACGCAACATGCATGCTAATATCCTTGCCAAGTTCGATATTCGTTCCCTCAAGCGGAAGCAACACTCCCACTGCAGCGTTGTGATGAACATACGCACCACACGAACCTTCAACCCGAACAATCCGCGTCAAACGAAATACTTCACGGATTTTGTTGACCAAATCATCGTAAAATTGTTTGAGCGTCACATTCGGTTTACCGGGAAACGGTTGAGCAAGAAGTTCGTCTGGTGTTTTCGCACCAGGTCCTGTTGCGAGTTGCTCCGCTAAACCGTTGACCAAAACAATAAACTCTTCTGTGTTGGCGACGGGGGTGCTTTCGCAAAGAAGTTCAACCATTGCTGAAACATTGCGTTTCGTGTCGGTGAAAATCGCAATCCGACCGCTTTCTGTTTCGCGATCAGTTCGTCCTGCCATTGTTTTGGCTCCGGCTTTACGAAGTATTTCGAGAGCTTTTTCTTCGTCGCCTTCGGCTTCCACAAGCGCCCTTTTACAATCCATCATCGGCAAACCCGTTTTATCACGAAACGCCTTAACCTGTGTAGCAGATATATCCATTGTTCATTAAATGAGTTAGTTGGTTAAAAGGATTAAAATTAGCGAATTAACATGGTGAATCGGAAAATAGAAAAAAACACCAAATTCACATAATTTTCATAACTTTTTACAAATTTGAGCAATAAGTTGACCTTGTAAATTGTGTTCATTCTGTCGGAAAACAGAACCGTCAACTTATTTTAGTTGAATTATTTTTCGTTTATTTCCAGTTGAATACCGGCATCGTGTAAGCCTTCCAGAACCGCGTCGGCAAGACAACGCATAATCACTTCGATTGATCGGATGGAATCGTCATTGCCGGGAATTGCCAGATCGATTTCGTCGGGGTCGGAATCCGTATCAATTAACGACACGGTAACAATTCCGAGTTTTTGGGCTTCTTTGACGGCGTTTTTTTCTTTTTTGGGATCGACAATAACCATGGCTTCAGGAAAGCGATTCATTTCGCGAATCCCGTTAAGGTTTCGAAACATTTTGCGGTATTCACGTTGGAGTGAAGACTGCATTTTTTTTGAATAGGTATGCAATTGCTCTCCGCCGAGAATATCTTCAAGTTCTTTAAGTCGCGAGAGTCGGCTACGAATGGTTTTGAAATTTGTCAAGGTTCCGCCGAGCCAACGTTCGGCGACATAGGGCATTCCGCAGCGAGCTGCTTCATTTTTCATTGTTTCGGTGGCTTGTCGTTTGGTTCCGACAAACAGAACGAGACTTCCTTGAGCGGCAACCTGGCGCAGATATTTTTTCGCGCGTAAAATACCGCGAACAGTTTCCCGAACATCGATAATGTGGATCAATTTGCGGCGTCCATAGACATACGGACGCATTTTGGGGTTCCACATGCTGGCGCGGTGACCGAAATGGACGCCAGCGTCAATTAATTCCTGGACAGAGACGGGAGCGGGGGCGTGAGACATGGTTAATTACTCTCTTTCTGAATCTTAGACCGCATCCTTCGGCACATCGTCAAACAGTTTTCTGATTATTGGGACGACGTTTTGGAAACGGTAAATTGGGCGGTCAGGGGTTAATACAGGTCTTTTTGGAATCGGGACCGAACGGAAACCAAAAGGAATTGACGAAAAATTTTCGTAAAATTTACCAGAAATCGGCAACTCGTCAACTGGGTGTTGTGAAAAAACGATTTTGGAAAAGGGGCGGGTGTCATTTGTTGAGTGAGTTTCACGGACAATTTCTGCGATTTGTTCAAAAAGCTCTTGCAACAAACGGGCTATTTTATTAAGATTGGATGTTACTGATTTTGGTGCTATTGCCGATTGAAATTCCAAAAGCGATAGTGTTTATGATTTTATTTCATTTCAATTTTTATATTTTCTAATGAAAATCTATATTTCCGGCGAGTATTTCGACAAAGAAAACGCGAAAGTGAGTGTTTTCGATCATGGTTTTCTTTATGGTGATGGTATTTTTGAGGGCATGCGGTCTTATGGTGGTCGGGTTTTTCGGTTGCGTGATCATTTTGACCGGCTTTGGGAGTCAGCGCGAAGTATTATGTTGACGATTCCGATGACGGTTGAGGCGATGGAGAAGGCGGTTGAAGAAACGCTCCGAATCAATGATATTTCTGACGGTTATATTCGGTTGATTGTGACACGTGGTTTGGGGACGTTGGGGTTGGACGCTCATCTTTGCCAACATCCTCAAGTGATTATTATTGCGGATCATTTGGCGCTTTATCCGAAAGAATATTACGAAAAAGGTTTGGAGATTGTGACGGCATCGACAATCCGAACCAATCCGGCAATGTTGGGTCCGCAAATCAAATCGCTCAATTATCTGAACAATATTCTGGCAAAGATTGAGGGATATCAGGCGGGTTGTGTTGAAGTGTTGATGCTTAATTCGAAGGGCGAAGTTGCGGAATGTAGTGGCGACAACATTTTTATTTTCAAACGCAATCAATTGCATACGCCTTCGTCGGATGCTGGTATTCTGGAGGGGATTACTCGTCGTGTTGTTTTGGAACTGGCTGCTGAACTTGGGTTGGACGTTAAAGAAGCTCCTATGACGCGGCATGATATTTATACGGCGGAGGAATGTTTTCTTACTGGCAGTGCGGCGGAATTAATTCCGGTTGTCAAACTGGACGGGCGAATTATCGGCAACGGTCAACCAGGAAATGTAACAAAAAAACTACTGGAACGCTTTCGCGCCGAAACAAAAAAGTAAACTAAGTAAATGTCTGAGCCGTCTCTTCAACATTGATCATTGTTTCGTGTTGAAATTTTCGTCAAAGAGGTTTGGGAAAAGCTCAAACTCAGGGTCAAGTCGGCGATTGCCGACGCCATATTTGGGCAAAACATTGCTCTCTATTTCTTCGTCTCGCAAGAACATTATGGTAACCGTTCACGCTTACTATTTTATGTTTGCCTAATTTTTCTGTGTATTCCGTGTATTCTGTGTTCGAAAAAAATATTGAACACGGAAAACACAGAAAGCACAGAAAAGTTTTATGATAAATCATTCGTTGAATATTTAATTTTTCAAAAAAACGTGAACGGTTACACATTATGTAACAACCCGTCGCAACACGATGGGTTGTTACGGAATCTATAAACGAAATAGACCGTTTCCTATGTTTTCGCAAACGGATTGACACAAACAACTACTACGGTATTTCAACCGTTTCGCCATCCGAAGTATCACATAAACGAGTCAAAATGGACTGTGTTATTGTCACTGGAATTGCTCGAACAGAGGCATCACCGAGTAGGAACTGGGAAATTCCCGCGTGATAACTGCCAAACCCGAAATGAAAAGCCGGATTCAAGGAAGCGTTATCGTTTCCATAATTTGGCAAAACAATTCCGAATGAGGTGCTTCCGTAACGAATTCCTCGTCCGGCTCCAGATGTTTTCCATCCGTTCATTGTAAGATAGGAACAGTCGGAACGATAAGCGTTGGAGCCTTCGCATTTTCCAAGATAATTGGAAGCAATATGCTTTTCACCAATAATAAATTGGTTTGTGGAACCGTCTTGCCACCAAGACATCGTGTCACGCGGAATCCACGATGCAACAATAGCACTTTCATTGGGTAATGATGTTGCGGCAACTGTTGAAGTTAGTGCGGTTCCCGAAGTTGATTCTTGATATGTTGCGCAACGAAAGGGACCATAATGTCTTGGTATTTCGCTGGGGTCAAGGTATCTCGTGCAATCGTACCAGTTATGGTCGGCAGTGGAGCGAGTATAAAAGACCATTCCGTAATCACTACAGGGACCATTAAAAAATCATTACTATCATTAACATTATTTCTGGTTGCGCCTGTGGTACCGCCGGTTGTTGTCATCTGAATTCCTCCTCCGCGACGACTTGGGCAACGGTAAGACGAAACGGAGGCAAAAGATTGACGTTCGGTATCATTTAATCCATTGAGCCACCAAGCACCGTTGCATGGTACACCGAATCCTTTTGCTGTGATGGAGCCGGAAGTTACAGAACGGCTGTACAATGATTCGTACAACATTTGTTGTTCGATAAACGGATAGATCAACGCCCACATTGAAGCTCCGTCAAATCCCACTCCCGCTGGCGGTAAACCTTGTCTGGTATCATGAAAATTGTGGACACCGAGACCGATTTGTTTGAGGTGATTTGAACATTGTGCGCGTCTTGCGGCTTCGCGGGCTGCCTGAATTGCCGGTAACAGAAGTGCGATTAACACGCCAATAATCGCAATCACGACAAGAAGCTCGACAAGAGTAAAGCCGAACCGTGAAGAGCGAATCGAAGAGAAGAATTTAGTGAAAAAGCGTCGAAAAACCAACCACTTTCCACTATCCGTTCTCAACTTTCCACTCCATATAGCCCCCCCCCCCCTGCTTTGCGCAGATTACCAAGTTTAACATTTGAATTTTCGCAAGAAATATTGCAAAAATCCCAACCACACCTTTCACAAAATTTTCCATTGTCCTTCTCCTTGTTTTCTCAGGTTTTATGAAATTCGCGACACGTTTACCGAAAACACAACGGTAAAAAAACGCAACACGATTGAATGAGATTCTAAGTTTATATGGAATATTGTCGAAAGTCAAGACAATTTTTTTCTTTGCGAAAATTTTTTTAAAGTGTTCACGGGACGGTGTGTTCATGTCGGTAAACGAGATAGGCAATGTTTCGCCGAAACAATAATAACGTAACTATTTAGTTGTTTCCTTTTTATTTGTGAATTTTGCGATGTTCTCGTCTTTTGCTTTAAATTGAACGCAGAATTGAACGCGAAATGCGTTATAAATGACACAGAAAACACAAAAAAAAGAGAAAAAAACTTAGGAAATATGCAGATACATAATAAACCCAAAATTTTTACTCATTCTAACAATCAGCCTTGTGAGCAGTAGGAATTTTTTTGGGTTCTTGAAAGAGAAAAGACTTGGTGTAGAATTACGGCGAAAATAAATTTGCGATTGGTGTGGTGTGATTTGTTAATAGCAGAAAAGACGCGGTTCATTTCATGTAATACAAATTGCTTGCCCCAATATTCCAACTCAACCTCCAACCCAACAATCTTTACATGGAACAAATATTTGATTATGCTTCTGTTGATCTTTCGACTCCGTATTACATTATTGATCGAGCAGCGGTTCGTCGGAATATGGAAATTCATGCCGACGTACAAAAACGAACCGGTTGCAAAATTTTATTGGCAATGAAGGCGTTTTCAACATGGAGTATTTTCAAAGATATGGCTCCTTATCTTGCGGGAGTTGCGGCGAGCAGTGTCAACGAAGTTTTTCTTGGTAAAGAAGAATTTGGCAAAATTATCCAGATGTATTCGCCGGCGTATTCGGAAACAGAACTCGAAGCGGTGTTGCCGTTGATTGATTATCTTGTTTTCAATTCGGCAAACCAATTCGAACGGTTCCGGCATCTTCTCAAACGAACCGAACGGAAAATCCATTGTGGTTTCCGTATCAATCCCGAATATTCCGAAGTCCAAATGGAAATGTACAATCCTTGCACCAACCGTTCTCGTTTCGGAATGCGTGCCGAAGTGTTACAAGAAATTTCGTTACGCGGTATTGATGGTTTGCACTTTCACACCATGTGCCAACAAGGTTCCGATGTTTTGTTCCGAACCCTCGAACTCGTCGAAGAACGTTTCGATAAATTTCTTAAAAAAATTAAATGGATCAATTTCGGTGGCGGACATCATATTACGCGAAAAGGTTATGATATTGATGGTTTGTGCGATATTATCAACGATTTTAAGAACAAATATGATCTTGATATTTT
>JAIRTV010000053.1 GCA_031254675.1 Planctomycetaceae bacterium
ATTCGCAATCTCACCAAAACAGTTGACGCCGGCAACAAATTCGGTATTCCCACCATGGGTGTTACCGCCGTCGGGAAAGAATTAGTACGCGATGCCCGCTATTTGGCAATGGCAAGCCGTATTTGCGCCGAAAACGGGGCGCATGTGGTGAAAACATATTATTGCGAAAAAGATTTCGAGCAAGTTACCAATTCGGTGTCGGTGCCAATTGTTATTGCGGGCGGTAAAAAATTGCCGGAGAAAGACGCTCTGGAAATGGCTTACCGCGCCATCAACGAAGGCGCCGCCGGAGTCGATATGGGACGCAATATTTTTCAAGCCCAAAACCCAATCGCTATGATTCAAGCAGTTCGAGATGTTGTCCATCACGGAGCCAAACCGGAAAAAGCCTTCAAAAAATGGATTGCAGAACACTAACGCAAAACCCTTAGAAAATAATTCGCTCAAATCACCATGTCGTTCGCGTTTTAAGAACGAAATTGCCGGTAGTCAATGTTTTGCGGCAACATTGGCTACCGTTTTTTATACCGGTTATTCAGCATCAATTTCAAAAAGCGTTGCCGACTTTGCGAGCCCGTTTTGGTTTGTCAATATCAATCCCACACGCCACACCGGTCTGTACCAATAAATTCCAACCGGCAAGAAGTTGGAAGTATTCGTTGTAACGCGGCAAAGATGGAATCGAGATCGTTTCAAATAACGTCGGTTTCGACGAAATAGCAAGAACCGTCAAGCCAACGCCATCCACCAAATTCTTTTTATAAAATTCTGCGTCTTGCTCAAACGGTTCAATAAGAACAACAACATCTTCAGGATTCATTACTTCTTCGATTCCATGAACAACAAGAGTTCCTTCAAGATATTGGCTTCGTTTTCGTGTGATTTCGTTCGCTTTCAAGGCAAGTTCTTCCGCAACACCATTGTTTCGACCAGCAAGATAAATCACCGGAGCGTTGGCGATTTTCTTAATAAGTTCGGTGTCGTATTCCGCCGCTAACACTTCAGCGGCAAGCCGTCCGGCTTCGGATTTTCGCTCCACACGACCACAACCACAATCCGTTAAACCAACTTCAATCGATTGATAAATAAGCGCCTGCTCCACAACACTCATCGTTGCCGCAACCGCATTTTCCTTGCCGCACGACAAAATAACCGAATCGGCAACCTCCGTCAACTTGGTACCAGCGTTCGCCGTCAACCCGAAAAGATTGGTATGTTTTTCCGTATTCAATTTTTGGAACAACGTAATGAGTTCTTTTGTTTGACCGCTGTTCGAAGCACCGATAACTGTCCATTTTGACAGATCGTATTCCAACGCTTGCCGTGCGCCTTCGGTTGCCAACATCAAGTTCAAACCTCGCCCCAAAATGGAAGCAATCAATCGTTTCGCAGGAAAGATTCGGCTGGAACCTTCGCCGGTTAAAAATAATCGATTGGTCGCTTTGATCGAATCAACAATCCGTTGCGTCTGACCAAAATCAAAATTACCGATAATCTCCGAAACGCGGAGCATTTCCCTAACCAATGCAAATTTATTATATTTGGCGTCGTTCAAATTCATAATACAACAATGAGTTAAAGTAATGTTACCATTCATAGTAAAGAGCATTTACTATTACTATTTAAAGTCAAAAGCATTTTGATAGTCATTTTAATAGAAAAAGGTTTCTTTTCAACAGGGTCGTCTTGAGCGAAATTTTCCTCCCCCGTTGAATTTGTGCGAACGATGGGTACAATAATAGCGATTGAAAAGTTGAGTTGCAACGTCTGGGGACGAATGTTATGAGCGAACGTTAAGGATGTTGCGAACAATTATCACGTAACCTATTTTCTCTATTACATTTAATCTTAAAGGAGAATGTTCATGTCTATCAAAGTTGGGATCAATGGTTTTGGTCGTATTGGTCGTCTTGTATTCCGTCGGATGTTAGAAACGCCGGACAAGTTTGATGTTGTCGGTATTAATGATCTCACCGATACAAAAACACTCGCAACACTGCTCAAATATGACAGTACCCACCGTCGGCTTAAAGCCGAAATTGGTCATGACGACCAAAATATTATTGTCAACGGTAAAAAGATTCGGATTTATGCCGAAAAAGAACCCGCAAAATTGCCGTGGGGTGAAATCGGTGCGGGAATTGTTCTCGAAAGCACCGGACGGTTCACCACGAAAAAATCCGACGATAAAGCCGGTTTCGATTCACATCTTGACGCGGGAGCGAAAAAAGTGGTGATCAGTGCTCCAGCAAAAGGTGTCGATTTAACCTGCGTGTGCGGTGTTAATGACGACAAATTAAACGCTTCCCAAAAAACAGTTTCCAATGCCAGTTGTACGACAAACTGTTTGGCTCCGGTCGTCAAAGTCATTTTGGAGAAGTTCGGTATTGTCAAAGGTTTAATGACAACCGTTCATTCTTACACGAATGATCAAGTCGTCTTGGATATTCCGTACAAAAATATTTATCGTGGACGGGCAGCCGCGTTGAATATTATTCCGACGACAACCGGTGCAGCTGAAGCGGTTGGCGAAGTACTTCCTGAAGTCAAAGGCAGATTGACGGGTTATTCGCTCCGTGTTCCGACTCCAACCGGAAGTTGTGTTGATCTTGTTGTGCAAACCGATAAACCGGTAACAGCAGACGCCGTCAATGCCGCCGTCAAAGAAGCCGCCGAAGGAAAAATGAAAGGAATTCTCGCGTACAACGAAGATCCAATCGTTTTAGCGGATATTATCGGCGATCCGCATAGTTCAATTTTTGTGCCGGAATGGACTCGTGTTGTCGGTGACAACCTCGTTAAAGTTCTTTCTTGGTACGATAATGAATGGGGTTACAGTTGCCGCTCGGTCGATCTCATTGAGAAACTTTCAAAATTCTAGTTTGTTTTGAAAGTGTTGGCTCTTTGAATGACTCAAAAAGTGTTAAAGATCAAATCGCTGGTTCACATGGATTGATGTGGAAAATAATCAATGAAGAGATTGAATTTCCACAAAAATCCGCGTGAATCAGTGATAATTGTATCAATCTGCAGATTGAATCAACTCCCGTCAATCCTTTACGCAAACGGATCGTCAATTGTCGGTTCCGGTGTTTTTGTTTTTTCTGTGGTAACATTTACCCGAACATCAGCGGCTTTTCGGACAAGTATGTTGATTCCGTCCACGCTCGTAACAACAATTGGATCATTGGGTTCGAGTGGTTCTGATTCGCTGAGAGCATTGAGTCGTTTTCCTTCAACTTCGATCAGTCCGCTAAGCATCATTTTGCTTCGCGCCACACCTTGTTTTCCGACAAGTTGTTTCAGGGCGACCAGTTCCATATTTGGCTGTAACGCCGGATCGTTTTCCGGTTGAAGCAGAATACGCCGCCCTATTATTGTGTGAGGCAAAATTTTGAAAACAAACCAAAGAAAAATCGGAAGACTGATGGCAACTCCAAACATGTAAAATCCGCCAAACAACGGACTACTTTGAAACGCAAGAAGAATACCTGCAATCAATGTGGTTGCGGATAGAAACGCCAAAATACCTCCAGAAGGGACGAATATTTCTAAGACGCCGAAAAATATTGATAAACCAAGGAAAATCAACGCCCAAAACCAAAAGTCCATCGTTTTATTCCAACATCAAAAGGAAATTTGTAATGATTTAGTAGAATTTTTGTAGCGATACGATGTTTTTCAACAAAATTCGCAA
>JAIRTV010000460.1 GCA_031254675.1 Planctomycetaceae bacterium
TCTGGGAACGCTTCTGGAGTATACTACAAACCTGTTCTCAACAATCCACAAATATAATGCAATTCCTAAAAGATCGCATTAACGCTCACGCACATACATAAAATAACGTGAACGGTTACGTGAATTTCGAAAAATTCTGCGGAATGATTTCATGCCGATTATGAAATAACTGGGTTGTGTTATCGGATTCGCGAGATTAAAATAATAAATGATTGGTACTCATTAAAGACTGTTCAAGACGGAAACATTTTGCCAACTATTTATAATCTCCGGCAATAAAACGATTGCCGGTATGACCGATGAATTGCTCAATGCTTCCGAGTAAACCGAACGAAACGACTTGATCAAGTATGTTGTCGTTTCGGACTGGGTTATTTTTGGTTTCGATAAATATTTTAGCACAAAAACCACGTACATTTCATGCCGCGTTTTCAAGGTCAAACAAGATTTTGCAAAAAATTCAGGTTTAACTATTAACTGTTCACTATTAACTATTCACTATTAATAAAATGTTTCGTTTTATATTTTTTGTTTTATTATTGGGGTTTGTTCTTTTTTGTGGTTCACCGATTTTTGCGGTGAAAATTGTTTTGAAAGACGGGCGTTCTCTGGAAGGAAAGTACACGCTTCTAACAAGAGTGGACGAAAAAGCAGAAGAAGCAGGGAAAGTAAGAGCAAAATTGATTGTGGTTGTGGATGATGGGTTGCGGTATATTTTTGTTCCAAAATACAATATCAGTCATCTTCCTGAAGAAACAACTGAAATTCCCGAAACATTCCGAACTCGGCTTCGTTATTCACAGGAAGGTTTGAATCTTCATGTTCTCGGCGAATTTGATAATAGTACACAATTTGATTCTTTCGGCAGGCGGTTGCTACAAGTTCGGCATTACGGCGGCATGGAATTGTTTTCGCAGGCAATTACGGAATTAACGCCACGATATGTTCGTGCTCGTGGTATTCATTTCAATAATCAACCATTGGTCTGGGATATGCGGCTCGCAACAAACGCCTTGCCACGCGAACAACTCACTCCAATTCTCATGAATCAAATTGATACAAAAAATCTCGAAGACCGAATCCGGCTTGTCCGATTTTATATTCAGGGAAAACTTTTTGAAGATGCCGCAGAGGAACTGTACGGTATTCTGGACGATTGGAAAAATGATCCCGACGTCAAACAACGTCTTGCGTCCGTGTTTCGGATGATTCGGCAACAACAATATCAACGCCGTCTCGATGAATTGGAACTCCGCTGGAAAGCCGGTCAATACCTCTTCGTCTATCACACTTTGCAAACACTCGAAAAAGATGACAATTTACCGGAACAATTATTCATGTCGGTTCGCCGTATGTTACAACGTTATGATGATTTTGAAAAAAAACGAGAAGAAACTGTTACCGCATTGAAATTATTGCATGAAAAATTACCCGACGAGGAAAAGAACGATCAAATTCCGGCAATTTTGGACGAAATTGCTGCTGGCTTGAATTTTAATACGATGGATCGTCTTGCGGCATTTCATCTTTACGCTCAGAACAAAGAACTTTCTGATGCAGAAAAGTTGGCGGTTGGCATAACGGGTTGGTTTGCGGGGTCGAATGCCGACAATCGTCGACTGGCTGTTGCGATCACCTTTCCTGAAACACGCCGTCTCGTTACAGAATATCTGCAAAGCGGAAACAATAATCTACAACGACAAACAATTCTCGAACAACTCAAAGCGTTGGAATCGGCGCGTCCTGATCTTATTGCACGAATTCTTGCTCATATTAAACCGCCCAAGTCGGAATTGCCACCGATGAACGAAGAACGTCCGGGATTTTACTCTTTTGAGGTTGACAACCCGATTCAGCAAACAGTGGACAAAATACGTTATGTTATTCAATTGCCGCCGGAATATGATTCGAATCGACGTTATCCGGTTATTGTTGCGCTCAACGGCACAACACAAACGCCGGAAATGATGTTGGATTGGTGGGCTGGTTCGTGGCGTGGTAAGGAACGTTACGGTCATGCAACACGAAACGGTTTTATTGTTGTTGCGCCGGATTGGAATCCGCCGGAAATGAAACAACTTGATTATGATTTTTCTGCATTGGCGCATGCTTCGGTTCTTTATTCGCTTAAAGATGTTTTTCGCCGGTTCAATATTGATACAGACCGCGTGTTTCTTTCCGGTCATGGTATTGGCGGGACTGCGGCGTGGGATATTGCGTTGTCTCATCCTGACCTGTGGGCTGGAGCAATTCCGTTCAACGCGATTGCTTCAAAATATATTAACGCTTATCGTGACAATGTTCGTTATGTTCCGTTGTATTTTGTTTGGGGAGAGTTGGAAGGAATCGGCAATCAACCGAAATGGGCAATCAATGCGCCTTTTCTGAACAGAAATTTTACCATACAACACAAAGTTCCCGATATAACCGCGATTCGATATATTGGACGCGGTGTAGAAGGATTTTCGGACGAAATTTTGAACGTTTTTGAATGGATGAAGTTACGGCAACGAAATTTCACTCCTATGGAATTTGAAGTGAATACCATGCGTGCATGGGATTCGTTTTTCTGGTGGGTCGAAATGAACTCGCTCGATAAAGATAAACCGGATTATGTTACAGATCCGCTGTATTGGCGGGAAAAAGAACCACCGAAAAATATTATTTCCGTTCGGTCGAAATTACAGAAAGCAAATAATAGTGTACAAATTGATATTGCGCCAAAAATTGCGAATGTTCAGGTTTTCTTGACGCCGGAGATGATTGATTTTAATAACAAGACGGTGATTCGGGTTGGTACGAAAAATTTTCAGCCGCAGAATGGATTTGTGGAACCGGAAATTGGCGTTCTATTGGAAGATGCCCGAACCCGCAGTGATCGCCTGCACCCTTTCTGGGCAATCTTGAATGGACAACGGTAATTGTTAAAACGCTACGAATATAAATTGCTCTTTCTTAATTTATTTTTAGTGGTCGTGCAGCGTTTGTTCCGTAAATTTGAAATCACTCAAAATAGTTGATAACGATAATTGTATTTGTGATAATTTCCAGAAATTGCAAAAATAAAAATGCCAACTATTCGTTTATCTAATCACACACCAACCTGTGAACAGTAAGAATTTTCTTTTCGTACACAATTGATGTAAAAATTATTACACATCACAAACAAGAACCGAATCTCGCAATGATTCAATTTTGTTTTCTTTTTTCGGTGCAAATTCATGGGCGACGAATCCTTTGAAATTTGTAGTCAAAATTGCTTTCATAACGGCGGGATAGTAGATTTCCTGATTGTCGTCCAAATCCATACGTCCGGGAAGTCCTGCCGTGTGGTAATGACCGATTACGTCACGATATTTTTTGATATTATTGATTAAGTTTCCTTCCATTTTTTGCATGTGGAATATATCGTACAATATTTTGAAATGGGAACTTCCGACTCGTCGGGCAAGTTCACAACCCCAACGTGAATGATCCGCTTGATAATTATCGTGACTTAATAATTCCAGATGAAGTGTTACATTATTTTTCTCGGCTAACGGAAGAATCCGTTTGATTCCCACGATATAATTTTCCATGCTCTCTTCTTCCGTTACACCGAAACGATTGCCGGAAAAACAGATCATATTTTTTACTCCGGCTTGACCGGCAAGAGGAATCAGTTCGTCATAGACTTTTTTCACCTTGTCATGGTATTCCACACGATTGAGGTTTTCTGACGCTGAAATTCCCGGTGCGCGGGATATTGTTACAATTAAGCCGCCCTTCATCACAGTTTCCCATTCGTCTGGATTGACCAAGTCAATTCCGACTAATCCCAATTCTTTACAATGTCTCACGAAAACATCAAGCGGAATGGAACGAAAATTGCCGTAGGCTACCGATTGTTTGATATTTCCTTTTAATTGTAGCTTATTTTGTGCGATGTCCTCTGCATAACTCTTTTTCATCGACAAAGTCTGTCCGAGAAGCGAGGCAAGAGTTAATCCTTTGAGAAACTGGCGTCTGTTTTTATTGACTGGCATAACATTCTCCATGTCCACTAAATCCGGTTAAAAATGTTACGTCAATGTGAATATCCCTTGCCGGCAACACCGTTTACGGTTATCCACATTGACACTCTGTTGAATGTGAAACAATTTCAATTTATTGACGACATAATTTGTAAACGTACAAAAAATTGAAATTATTTATCTATTGATCTTTGCCAATGACTTTGCGAAAGAATTTGACGCATTCGGTTACTTCTGCCAAATTATCGTTTGGTTTATACTCAAACTCAATGACAACGGTACCGGCATAATTTTGTGCTTTTAATTCTGTCAAGATGGCTTCGATTTTTCCGGCTCCTGTTCCCCAAGGGACGTCGTGTAAATTTTGTTTTGGTTTTCCCTCTTCATTGATTCCGTTGAGGTCTTTCAAGTGGATATTATAAATCCGACCTTTCAAGTCTTTGATGGCAACAAGCGGGTCAATCGCACTACGCATTTGGTGTCCGGTATCGGGACAAAGTCCAATCCACGACGTGCAACCGTCAAGACGTTTGAGAGTTTCTTTATAGTTCCAATATTTATTGGGGTTGGCGTGATTATGAACGGTAAAACGAATTTTGTACTCTTCCGCACGTTTGGAGACTTCGATAAGTTTTTCAAACGGTGGTTCGCCCTGAAGATATTGCAATCCCATTTCTTGTGCGAAATCAAATTCTTGCGTTGATCCACCGCACCCTCCCAAGCCAAGAGCACGAACATTGTTTTCCGCCATGATATCTCGTAACCATTTTTTCTGGTCACTGCTCATATTGGAAGAACGAACTCCCTCGCCATTGATGCGTGTTCCACCGGCAATTTCCACGTATCCGACTCCTGCCAGCCGTGTTTTTTGAATGGCTTCATCTAAATTGAAATTTCGAAACGTATAAGTTTGGAGAACAAGTTTCATGCCCGATCCCAATGGCGGCGATGCTTCCGCTATTAGTTGAGTGCGGGGCAAACCGAAACAAATAAGTCCGGTCGCAAGTAATCCATTGTGAATAAAATCTCTACGGTTCATATTGAAACATTTTCCTTTCATGTTACGGTTTATTCTTTGAAGGGGTTATAATTTCCCGGCAAGGCAACGGCGTGTTCATAAGTTCCATCCGGTCCCGGCATTACCGGCGGAGTAAGATCGAACGACAATTCTTTATCGTACAGAAAGAGCGTCTTTCCTTTGGCAACGGCTTCATCCCATTTAATTTCCTGCCCGCTGTAAGTTGCCATTCGTCCCATAACAGCGGTCATACTGGAATGAGCGGCAGTCCAACCGTCGTGCAGTGCTGTTCCTTTGCGAATCGCTTCAACCTGATCGATATGTTCTTGTACGTAACTATTTTTTTCATTTTTGTTTTTTGCAGGATTCCAACGCGGCGCGTCCCAAGTTTTCAACCAGGTTGATTGACCAACACCTCCGGTTGCCTGAACTTTTTCACCGCCCACAGATAAACAACGATTAATCTGTCGGCATTGACTGTGCATCACGGAATCGTCGGCAAAATGGTATTCGACACAATGATGATCAAAAATGTTACCACATTCATTGTAGGGAACGATTGGCGTTTTTCGTACTTGCCGCCCTCCCATGCCCGCACAAGAAACCGGATGAGCCATCCGATCACCTTTGCCATGAATCCAAAGACCAACATCAATATTGTGACAATGTTGCTCGACAATATGATCGCCACTCAACCAGTCGAAGAAATACCAATCGCGAACCTGAAAACTCATTTCCGGTTCGTTTTCGTACCGATATCCGCGAACTTTTGCTTGACCGCCATTCCAATAAACTCGTGTGTTGAGAACATTGCCGATATAACCTTCGTGAATTTTTTGAACCCACTCAATCATGTGCCGGTTGTAACGGCGTTGAAATCCAACACAAACGGTCAACTTTCTGTCCTCCGCCAATTGGTTGGTTTTCATACAACGCTTAAAACCTTCTGCATCAATGCAAAGTGGTTTCTCAATGAAAACGTGTTTGCTTTGTTCCACCGCATAGGCATAGTGATCGGGATGAAATGCCGGTGGTGAAACAATAAGTACTTGATCGCAATATTCAATCGCTTTCTTGTAAGCGTCAAACCCGAAAAAAATTCGGTCATCCGGCAAATTAACATTGTCTTTGTAGGATTCATGCGTGCAAAGCACTTTGGCAGCTTTCTTTGCTGTTTCTTCGGCGACATCGGCAATCGCAACCAATTTTACATTGTCACCGACCGTGAAACGATCTTTGACTGCGCCGAGACCGCGTCCCCCACAACCAATCAAAGCGATTTTGATTTCGTCGGAACCGGACACATTCGCTCCGCGTACTATTGACAACGGACTAACAGCGAAGATGCCCAATCCTCCAACACTTGTCATTTTGAGAAAATCACGTCGTGAGGAGAATTTTTGTTTCTTTTGTTTTGAAGTCATGTTCTTCCTTTCGGATTTAGAGTTATTGTTGGCTACGTTTTACGTAGTGATAAAATTAATGTTTTTCGTATATTTATTTTCGCCGCACAGATTTCCCCACATCAATCTTAAATGTACTTTTATCGGGAGTAATCTCGACGGAAAGCGGAGAAGTCTGAAAATCGGAAAATTGTTCTTCCACTAATTCGAAAGTGTTGTCTTCGATTTGTTTTTTGAGTCGGGCGTATTCTTGAGGTTGTTCACTTTCGGAAATTTCGTTCAATAAAGCAGCGTCGGGCGATTCGGTTTTTCGTACCGTTACTTTATAGGTTCCCAACGGAACACCTTTAAATTGACCATTGGTTCTGAGGTTGACGATACCGTTTTGATTTGTAATACCTCCAGCTGTCCATTTCGAGGAAGGGTCTTCGTTGATCATAAACACGACCGCATCAGGAAGCGGTTTGTTCTCTTGCGTAATGTTTATTGAAACGGAATACAATGTCGGCAAGTCTGGCGGCAACGATTGCCCACAACCGGAACAAATGATCATGACAACAAACAGAGATAATTGTAGTACAAACAATCTCGTTGCAAATTGTTGGCTTGAATTATTGTTTTCTGAATAATTATTCATTGTTATTTTATTGTAATAAAAATTAAAAATCGGGACATGAAATTCATTGAGTATTTTTTGTTGTACTAATAAACCGCAGGATTGATATTTCGTTACCAATCCTGCGGATGATAACGGTACGAAAGGACGATACCTTTTGATACAACGTCATTAAAAACAGTTCACGGAGCCGAAACGGTTTCTCCTCCGTTGACAGTTCCCAATGCTCCCCAAACTCCGAACGGACTTGCTCCTGCATTATCATTAGCATCAGACGTAGTTAACGCGACGCCGTTACGCATCAAACCATTATTATCGATGTGATCGGAAATAAATCGCACAGAACCATCAAGCAAGAGTATATTAACTCCTCCCTTATGAAAACTATTGACAGTAAATATTCCCCAAGCATCATCACCATCGCTAGCACATTGAACACCGTTTGGTTGAATAACCGTACTAAATCCACCATTGGCAACACGACCATCAGCAAACCAATGACCACGATAAATAGCAACTGCCCTACCAGAGGCAATCATAGTGGGATCAGATGAATCTCTGACAACATTAACACAATTTGCCAATATTGACGGTGAACCGCTAAAACTGTTTGCCTTGCTCACGCCTCCCTTGATTAGTCGTGAAGATCCATTCGTTTCGAGGGGAGTGAGGGATTCGCCCGCTGCTACTGTGTTACTGGTACCGTCGGTACAAGCGGCAACACCTTTCCACGTATGAGCGTTGAACGCCCCACGATTTCCACATCGATAAATCGTACTGGTTGTCGTGAGTATTTCATTCGATGCAAAACGATTACAGTCTCCACCATCACCGTAACAAACCATAATATTGGTACGAGCACCTGAATTACGTCCCGGCAAGCGGCTGTTGGGATCGGAAGGACAAATAAGCGACGCAATCAACCCACATGTTGCCGAACGTAATAGAGCAATATTCGCTGCGGTAATGGAAGCCGCCGCAAAAACTCCACTTCGACCGCCTTCAGATTTCCCATTTTCATCGCATCCCCAATAGGGGTTCGTCTTTGCCATGGAAGCAACTTGGATAATCGCATCATATCTTGCTTGTTGTTCGAGAAAGGGCAAAATGACAGCGGTTGCACTCCAACATGTTGACTGATTGTCTCGTCCTCCATTTGGTCCAATTGTTCCGTTGGATCCGGTACTTGTACCGTTAAACCACGCATCGGCACGGGTATTGTTCATGGATGCGGTTGCGGACGGAAATGAATCGTGATTGACGTGGTAATTGTGAATCCCGATTCCCCATTGTTTAAAATTGTTCACACACTGCATGCGTCTTGCCGCCTCTCTCGCTGCTTGAACAGCCGGTAATAGTAATGCGATCAAAACACCAATGATCGCAATAACAACCAACAACTCGACAAGGGTGAATGCGAATCTACCTAGACCCCCCCCCCCCACTATTTTAACAACATTCGTTTTCATCGTAAATCCTTTCTTAAAATTATTGATGAAACATAAAATCTCTCAACAACGAGGAATTTCAAATCCCTTACGTTGTTCACGAGCCAAAAAAGTATTTGCCTGTTCATCGTCCACAAAACGTTCTGTTTTGGGATTCCACACGAGTTCGCGTCCCAATCGGGCAGCGATACAAGCCGTATGACACAGGTTAATTGTTTGAACATGAGAGTACACATCGGAAACAGGTAATCCACTTTCTTTAATACATCGAATCATATTCAATTTATGAGACAACATATCGTTATTGTGTTCCATTGTTTTTCCTTTGTACAATAATTTATAATCTTCTTCGGTAAATGATTCTTGTACTTTTAGGTTCTCAAAAACATTACCTTTGATACTTCCGCGACTCACGTGCATATTTCCTTTGGTACCTTCAAAAAATATCCCATTTTTGTACGGAGAATGACTTACTATTTCAATAACCGTTCCATCTGGGAACGTACAGTTAATTTGAAATTTTGATGCGGTTTGG
>JAIRTV010000491.1 GCA_031254675.1 Planctomycetaceae bacterium
GTCATCAAATTGCAAAAACCGAACGAAAATGACAATACCGTTCACAAAGGCAAAATCACCTCCGCCAACTTCCAAATTTTGCAACGGTCACTTGCCTTTTTCAAACCGTCTCTCAAACAACTTTTCGACCAAGCCGGTTTGACAAAAAATCCGGCATTTATCGAAAAAATTCTAGCAAGCGATATGACTTCTCTTGATCGTTTCTACGAAAATTATCTTAATGGTAAAATCGATTTTCTAAAACAATATTTATACAAAAACAACCCGCAAGACTGTTATATTTTGCGTCGCCGTTTTGTTCGTAACAAAAAGAAAGGAGAAGTCGGCTATATTACAAAATGGGCAAAAGCGCGAGCAGAAAATGTTGATCCTGTTAATTTGCCGCGTGGTTTGTTTACCGGAATTTTGACGGACTTGATCAAAGAGAAATTTCCGGAACAATTTAATAATCTGCCGATTCGTGAACGTCACGATAACGGTAAAAAATTCATTTTGCCGCACAACACAACATTTTTAATACAAAAATTTCACGAATGGAACGAAGATGGTTCTCAATGGTTTTACGCTATTGATCGAGATGCGATGAGTAAAACGTTCAAACGTCTGACAAATTTTCTGAAACCGGAAAAAGCCCGTACATCGAATCTTATCAGCGGAATAACCAAAGAACAGCAACAGAAACTTTACAAACAATGGCTTGAGCAACCCAATCTGACAACGTTAGTTACGATTAATCAGACATTGCCGTTGAAACAGTTACAGAATCCGGCAACTCCGCAATTCAAGCACAAAAACTCGTATAAGGAAAAATATGAACCGATAAACAAAACGAGACAGAAATCGTTTGATGTCCAAGATGCGGGTAAATTTAGTCATATCTTTTCTGCTTTTTCCGCTCTTGAAGCCAAGTTGCGGCATCAACGGATGCAGGATATTGTTCTGTTTGCTGCAATGCGTGAATTGCTTGATATGAAAACGGTTAAAGGTATTCACTTGAAAAATATTGATACGCCGAAACAATTTTTGTTGAGTGAAGCGGATCAGTTGTTGACGTGGAAGTATCGTGTGGACGAAAAAGAATACACGATTACCGGTAAAATGAAACCGAAAAATTTTGGCAACTTCCGGCGAATTGTCAACGATTTACGGTTGCCGTCGTTATTGCGCAGTTTAGCGGCAATTTCGCAGAAACACGGGTTGGAGAAATATGATTTTGATTATGTCGATATTGAAAATGAATTTGCTGAATATGATCGTGGACGGCGTGAAGTTTTCCACAAGATTCACCAATTCGAAAATACCATCATCAAAAAATGTAATTTGCAACCGAAACGGGGATATATTGATTTTAGATCGGTTATAGAGGACTTGGCGATTTCTGATGCAGAAAAGAGAGTGTTGTCTGTTTATCGCAATGCTTTTGCGCATCATAAATATCCTGAATTTACTTACAAACCAAACAAAGCAGAAATGTCGGACAGTGACAGTATTAATGCGGGAAAACAACGTTTTGAACGAGAAAAAAATGCAGTATTTTCTTGTAATTTGTCAGATAGTTCATTTACGAAACATGTTATTAGTTGTTTTGTTGCGATATTTGACAAAGCACTTGGCGCGGTACAATAATAGATTCAAGGACAAATATGTTACGATGTATGAATTAAGTTCTGTCGAAAAGCCGGAAAAAACGGTAGAAAGGAGGTTAAAAATGAGTAAAAATTCTCATTTTTCTTCAAAGAATTTGAACCTAAATTCATTTGATGAAAAGATGTTGCAAATCCAATGTTTCAGAACCGCCCGACTTTTAGGAGGATTGGAACCTACTTGTGTGAAGTGCGAAGCGTCCGGCGAGTTTCAGAACCGCTCGACTTTTAGGAGGATTGGAACTCGTAATAATCCAGTAAATCGACCGCAAATTTTTGGTTTCAGAACCACCCGACTTTTAGGAGGATTGGAGCTTTTAGTTTCTTTTTCTAGGGTGACGCTGTGGTTTCAGAACCGCCCGATTTTTAGGAGGATTGGAACTTATGATCGTACTTTCAATTTTATAACAATGTTTCAGAATCGCCCGACTTTTAGGAGAATTGGAACTTGTATAAGTGGCCTAACATCTATAAGTAATTGTTTCAGAATCGCCCGACTTTTAGGGGAATTGGAACTTGTATAAGTAGCCTAACATCTATAAGTAATTGTTTCAGAACCGCTCGACTTTTAGAGGGGATTGGAACGATGGACATAGAAAAACATTACTCTAGCCCTGGTTTCAGTACCGCCCGACTTTTAGGGGGATTAGAATTGTAGATCCAAGAAATACTTGTCTTCGATACTGTTTCAGCACCGCCCGGCTTTTAGGGAGATTGGAACACCAAATTATGTGCGGACTTTCAGTTTTTAACGTTTCAGTACCACCCGACTTTTAGGGGGATTGGAACACCAAGTTATGAACGGACTTTCAGTTTTTAACGTTTCAGTACCGCCCGACTTTTAGGGGGATTGGAACACCAATTTACGTACGAATTTTCAGTTTTTAACGTTTCAGATCCACCCGACTTTTAGGGGGATTGAAACAAGATTGGTTTCTCTTAATAATTCCGTCGTGGTTTCAGAACCGCCTGACTTTTAGGGGGATGGGAATTGTAGATACAAGAAATTTTTTGGTTTCGCGCTTGTAGTAAGTTTGCGCCAGAAATTAGCCGATATTGTTCAGCAACATGTTCGTAACGCGATCAACATGTTTCGGTCAAATTTGTAACGATGATCGATTCGAATCATCCGAAAAACGATCTCGAAGCGTATCGTGTTTCGATTATCGAGGAATTCAAAAACGGCATCAATAATTGTCTCGAAAAAATTGAAACGAACTACAAAGAAGAAATCAAAAAAAAACTTATGACTCCAAAATTTCGAAACTTTAAAAAAGAACAATTGTTGGTGTTGTCAAGTATCGATGAACCAGACAGAAGTATTAAAGTAAAATACTTTGTTAAAGGAAATGTCTAATAATGACCAACAAAAAAATTTTTAATTTTTCTACTTGACAAGAGTCGATAGATCGTGTAATATTTTAAGCATAATGATTTTTGTTTTTAAATTTTAACATTTGGAGACCATTTTTCTATTTTGAAGAATAAATGCCCGAATTTTTGTTCGGGTATTAGACAATAAATCGAGTACGTCAACAATATTGAGATCGCTTTAGGCGAATTGTATTTTTCTACATGACAACCGGAATTTCCGGGTAGAAAACTACTATGGAATTGATAGAGTTGCGTGGCTCCCGTTAGGGGAGCGTCACGTATCAATTCCATAGGTGCAATTCAACGTTACATTTTTAAACATGTAATGTACCACTTTTGTCGGTGGGAATAAGCCTAATCTCAATAACGTGTCGCTCCTGTCTGAGAGTGATATTTCTGTTGCCGTTTCTCGGCGTTACGTTTTCCCACTTTTGAAACAAGCAGATTATTTGTTATGTAATCTGC
>JAIRTV010000492.1 GCA_031254675.1 Planctomycetaceae bacterium
GATTTCCTGCGTTCGGTCAAACATTTTCAGGATAATCCGCAAAAAATAATCGATTTAGAACCATATTTACCGAAAGATTGGAACACAACAAATACGGAAGATTCCGCAAACACATTAAATACATTGCTCTTAGCCGACAAACTGACAAACGAACCCGATGATTCGGAAGAAAAAAAACAACCGCCAAAATCGGTTCAATTCGTCCAATCGCCCGCTCAAACGGAAACCCAACACCGCGTTCTCATCGAAGCCGCAATAGTTGGTCTTGAAATGCTCGGAAAATCGGGACACGACGAATGGAGGTTGAAAAACGAAGAACAAGAAATAGAATAATCTCTCAGCAAAATCTTATTTGAAACCTCCAAAAAATTCCGCGTCTTTCGCGTTCAATTTGTGAGTTGACGACACGATTTTAAACGTGTTATTTTAATCTTGCGAACAATTATCGTTTTAGAATTCAAAGGCGATTTGTCCGAGTCGTTCGGAAAATTGGAACATGAGTTCGTCTTCGGCGATTTCGTCTTCGGCGACATAAGTTACGGAAAATCGCAAATACGAACCGGCATTGTCCCAAGGAACGGTACAAATCGAATGTTCACGGATTAAATATTGACTGACTTCTTCGGCGTTGGCAAATTTTGTACCTTGACTAATTCCTGTCGGTGCTTTGACGTACAGAAAATAAGTCCCGCCGGGAACGTCACATTCGAAACCGAATGCTCGTAGTGTTGCGACTAATTTTTCGAGTCGGCGATAATATTTCCGGTTGGCTTCTTTTGGAATTTCGGGATCGTCCAACGCCGCAATCGCTGCTTTTTGGATCGCCAGAAATTGACCGCTGTCACAGTTATCTTTGACATCGGCAAACGCCCGAACAATCCGTTCATTGCCGCAAACCCACGCAATACGCCAACCAATCATATTCCAGCCTTTCGAAAGCGAATGAATTTCAACGCCCACATCACGCGCCCCAGGTACCTGCAAAAAACTAAGCGGCGCGTTACGGTAAGTCAGCATGAGATGCGCCGCATCCTGAACAACAACAAATTTGTGTTTCTTCGCCAATTCGATGACTTTTTCATAAAATTCAATCGTTGCAATTTGACCGGTTGGGCTGTTCGGATAATTTAGTACGAGAAGTTTGGTCTTGTTCAGAATATCTTCGGGAACAGATTCAAAATCGGGAAAGAATTGATTTTCTTCCGTGAGCGGCAGATGATAAACCGAACCACCACAATATCTTGTATGAGTTCCGGCAACAGGATAACCGGGAACCGTTAATAAAGTGACATCACCCGAATTGATAAAAACATACGGCATCATCGCCAATGCCGGCTTCGAACCAATTGCATGATTGATTTCGGTGACAGGATCAAGTTGAACGGAAAAATTCCGTTTCATAAAACGAGCAACCGCTTCTTTGAATTCAAGACAACCGTTGTCGGCGTAACCGCGATTTTCCGGTTGATTGATTTCGTGCGCCATAATTCGCCGAACCTGTTCGTCCGCCATCGCATCGTTTTCGCCTATCCCAAAATCAATCAAGGGACGATCCGGAAAATCCTTAATTGCTTGCCGTTTGGCGCGTTTGATTTTTTCAAACTTATAAATTTCGTTTGATTTCCCGTAATTCGCTCCGCCGATTCGTTCCGCGAACAATTCTTGAAAATAATAATCCGTCATAACAATACTCATTGAAAAATAAATAAAACTTTCCCGTAACGATGAAAATACAACCGCAAATACAGCAACTCGAATACAGTAGCAAATAAACAGTTTGCAACGAAATACAAACTGCATTCGTATTTAATTTTCGGTTCATTATAGTTTATGAAAAACTATTATAAAAGTCTGTTGTTTTTTTACAAGAGACCTCAAACGACCATGTTTGAGAATAATTTTGCTCTAGAGACAGTGTTTTCCCAAAAGTGTATTTCCCAAAAGTATGCTTTCAAAAAAATAGGCTTTCAAAAAATGTTCGAAGAATTTTCGTTGATTGATTTATTTTCGCGAAAGTTCGGTTTTCGTTTTACTGAAAGAATGTACGAAAATCGCCGCAGAAGAATAGACGCCAAAACCCTCTTGCGAATTGTTAAAATTATGTTATTATATTTCGCAACAATAGTGATAGTCGCAACTATTTGTTTTGTCATTGTTTGCCTCTTCAGGATGATCTATTTGTAACGCTGAGTTGATTTCTATTGACATACGATTCTGTTGGGAGTCTAAACCGATATTGACCGTTCTTAAATGGTATTCGGTAATATTGTTTCGATTATAAATTATTCCTTTGATAAATTATTATGTCCAAACTTACATTGTCGAAAATCAGAACATTTAAACCGGAAGGGCGTAAACTTGTTGTATTGACGGTTTATGATTATCCGAGTGCTCGTTTACTGGACAACGCCGGTATTGATTGCTTGCTTGTTGGCGATAGTTTGGGCAATGTCGTTCAGGGCAAAACGACCACGCTTGCCGTAACATTGGATGAAATCATTTATCATGCGGAGATGGTTGTTCGTGCGGCATGTCGGGCGTTTGTGATTGTTGATCTTCCGTTTCCGTTTTGCCAACTTGGTTCGGCGGAAGCGGTTCGTGCGGCGGCGAGGATTTTCAAAGAGACCGCGGCGGATGCGATCAAATTTGAAGGAGGAGAAAATCGCGCGTCCACAATTGCTGCTTTAGTTGATGCGGGTATTCCTGTGCTGGGGCATTGTGGTTTGCGTCCACAAGAAATCCGACAAGTCGGCGGTTATTTTGTCCAACGGCAACGCGAACAATTGTTTCGTGATATTACAGCGGTTGAAAATGCCGGAGCTTTCGCTGTGGTGTTGGAGTGTATTGAAACGGAGTTAGCGAGGGAAGCTACTGATCGGTTGCGGATTCCGACGATTGGAATTGGCGCCGGTCCTTTTTGTGATGGACAAGTATTGGTTTTCCACGATTTTCTTGGTTACAAACCGGAACAAACTCGTACTCCAAAACATGTTAAACAATATGCTGATCTGCAAACGATTATTTCGAATGCGGCTAAAAATTACGCTGATGATGTTCGCAACGCGGTATTTCCCGACGTGAAAAATTCGTTCTGATAATGGGGAAAGTGTTTTTCACAATTTCGGAAGTAACTATCTATTTTATTTCTGCCACAGAGATTTTTTATAGCAAAACGGTTCTGAGAAGTTGCCCGGATTTTTTGGAACCGTTTTGCGATAAAGAATGTCTATTGGGTTTCGGAATCAAATTTGTTGCGTAAACCGTGAAATATCATCGTTCCATAATATTTGATGGTCAATACCGTGAAATACCATAGCGAAAACGAATATTCCAGTTTCCAATGCCAGCGATAAAACAAGGAATAGACTGAAAATCAAGCGTGTTGCGCGATCCGGAATTATTTTTATCTCTTTGGGCATGGTAACTGCGTAAATATGTTTTGGTCGCTTCGACTTTTGGAGTGAGTTGAGTTGGCTAGATTTTATGTAAATAATATTCTACGCCAACTCTTTGCTCTTTTTTTCTGAATTGATTTCCTGAAAAATTTTTTTGAGTTCTTAACCTTGACGAGACCGATGTAATCAATTACCATAAGACATAGTAATTCCGTAGGCTTTTAGGTTTTTTGTTTTCCCATTTTAACGCAAGGAGTTTGTAATGACAAAAATTTCAAAACGGATCACTGATTTGATCGGTGGAACACCATTATTGGAGCTAACCAATTACGAAAAAAAGAACGGGTTGAACGCGACAATTATCGCTAAACTTGAATATTTCAATCCAGCGGGAAGTGTTAAAGACCGTATTGCGGTTGCCATGATTGACGATGCCGAAAAGAAGGGGCTTCTCAAATCTGGTGCGACGTTGATTGAGCCGACCAGCGGTAATACTGGAATTGGTTTGGCGGCGGTTGCGGCGTCGCGCGGTTACAAACTGATTCTTACCATGCCCGAAACAATGAGTATCGAACGCCGTAATCTGCTCAAAGCCTACGGCGCCGAACTTGTTCTCACCGAAGGCGCAAAAGGTATGAAAGGTGCTATCGCCAAAGCGGAAGAATTGCTCGAATCAACTCCGGGAAGTTTTTCTCCCGCTCAGTTTGATAATCCGGCAAATCCCGAAATCCACAAAAAAACAACCGGTCCGGAAATTTGGAACGATACCGATGGTCATATTGACTATTTTGTTGCGGGCATTGGTACCGGCGGAACAATCACCGGTGCCGGTGAATTTCTTAAATCGAAAAATCCGAAACTCAAAATTGTTGCGGTGGAGCCAGCTGCGTCGCCGGTTTTGTCCAAAGGAACTCCCGGTCCACACAAAATTCAAGGAATTGGTGCTGGTTTTGTTCCCAAAACGCTGAACACTTCCATTTACGATGAAATCATTGCTGTTGAAAACGATGACGCTTTCGCTACCGGTAAATCTGTTGCGTTGACGGACGGATTGCTGATTGGTATTTCGTCGGGGGCGGCGTTGTGGGCGGCAACGGAAATAGCGAAGCGACCGGAAGCAACAGGAAAAAATATTGTTGTTATTTTGCCGGATACCGGTGAACGATACCTTTCGACCGCATTGTTTGCGGGATAAACCAAACGATTTTACTTTATTACATTAAAACCACAAGGAGAATTTTTTATGACGAGAAAATATCATCTTGAAACGCTTGCGATTCATGCGGGTCAAGAAATCGAGCCAACAACATTAGCCCGAGCGGTTCCGGTTTACCGGACGACCGCGTACAATTTTAGAAATTCGGAACACGGAGCTAATTTATTTGCTTTGAAAGAATTGGGCAATATTTATTCGCGGCTGATGAATCCGACCAATGATGTTCTTGAAAAGCGTCTTGCGGAACTCGATGGCGGAGTTGCGGGTTTGACGTTATCGAGTGGGACGGCGGCGATTTATTTTACGATCACCAATATTTTGAGGCAGGGCGATGAATTTGTCACGGCTTCAAATTTATATGGGGGAACGTTTACACAATTCGATGCGATTTTGCCGAATCAGGGGATTACGGCTCGTTTTACGCCGGTCAATGATTTCAAGGCGGTTGAAGCGGCGATCAACAATAAAACGCGCGCGATTTTTATTGAAACGATTGGCAATCCGGTTCTTGAGGTTGCAGATATTGAGGGTTATGCTAAGGTTGCTCAAAAGTATGAATTACCGCTTATTGTTGATGCGACATTCACGCCGCCCACTCTTTTGCGTCCGATTGAGTACGGTGCTAATATTGTGATTCATTCTTTATCGAAATGGATTGGTGGTCATGGTACGGGAATTGGTGGAGTGGTGATTGACGATGGTCGCTTCAACTGGAAGAATCCGAAATTTGCGTTATACAATGAGCCGGATCGTGGTTATCATGGTTTACGTTTTGCGTATGATTTGGGACCGCTTTCTCCGTTGGCGTTTATTTTGCGACTTCGGACGGTTGGTTTGCGGAATCAGGGACCGACTTTAGCGCCGGATGCGGCGTGGATTTTCTTGCAAGGAGTGGAATCGTTACCGCTTCGGGTGGCGCGGCACAGCGACAATGCGTTACGGGTTGCCGTGTATTTGCAAAAACATCCCAAAGTTTCTTGGGTTCGTTATCCGGGTCTTGAAGGCGATCCGTCTTATGATTTGGCGAAAAAATATTTGCCCAATGGTGCGGGTGGGATGGTTGTGTTTGGTCTCAAAGCTGGCAAAGATGCGGGCATCAAATTGGTGGACAACATCAAACTAGTTAGTTTGCTTGCCAATGTTGGCGATGCGAAAAGTTTGATTATCCACTCGGCAAGTACAACCCATTCTCAACTAAGCGAAGAAGATCAAAAGAAAGCGGGTTTGAAATCTGATTTGATTCGGCTTTCGATTGGTTTGGAACATATTGATGACATTATTGGATCGCTTGATGATGCGTTGAAGTTGGTGTAATAATTT
>JAIRTV010000503.1 GCA_031254675.1 Planctomycetaceae bacterium
TACAAACACGGTTCAACCAACCAACAGATTATTAAACTATGCCATACGAACGATTTACCGATCGGGCTCGGAAAGTAATGCAACTCGCAAACCAAGAGGCTCAACGGTTCAATCATGAATATATTGGAACCGAACACCTCTTACTCGGTCTCATTAAAGAAGGAAGCGGTGTTGCCGCTAATGTATTGAAAAATCTCGATATCGATCTTCGGAAAATCCGGCACGAAGTTGAAAAATTGGTTCGTAGCGGTCCTGATCTTGTTACGATGGGACGGTTGCCGCAAACGCCACGTGCAAAAAAAGTTATCGAATATTCTATGGAGGAAGCCCGAAACCTCAACCATAATTACGTCGGAACAGAACATCTTCTGCTTGGGCTTCTTCGCGAACAGGAAGGTGTCGCCGCACAAGTTCTTATGAATCTTGGGCTGAGATTGGACGAAGTTCGACGCGAAGTTTTGAATCTTTTGGGTCACGGAATTGATCCAAGTGATATAGGTCATGGAATTGATCCAATGGGAATGGATTATCACGACCATCCACAACGCAACAGTAAATCCAAAACTCCGGCTCTTGACAGTTTCGGACGCGATTTGACCGAACTTGCCCGTCAGAAAAAACTCGACCCGGTCATCGGACGCGATAAAGAAATTGAACGAACAATGCAAATTCTAAGTCGCCGAACAAAAAATAATCCGGTGTTGCTCGGCGAAGCCGGTGTCGGTAAAACCGCCATCGCAGAAGGTCTTGCTCAAATGATTGTCGAAGGTCATGTACCGGAATTGCTGCAAAATCATCGAATTGTCGCACTCGATTTGGCAATGATGGTCGCCGGAACAAAATATCGCGGGCAATTCGAAGAACGAATCAAAGCACTCATGAACGAAGTCAGACGATTTCGACGAATTATTCTGTTCGTTGACGAACTTCACACATTAGTTGGTGCAGGTGGTGCAGAAGGAGCTATTGACGCCTCCAACGTGTTAAAACCGGCATTGAGTCGCGGCGAAATTCAGTGTATCGGAGCGACCACCCTAGACGAATACCGAAAATATATCGAAAAAGATAGCGCGTTGGATCGACGTTTCCAAATCGTGATGGTCGAACCACCCAATCAGGAAGAAACAATTGCGATTCTCAAGGGATTGCGTGATCGCTACGAAAAACATCATCATGTTCAAATTACTGATGAGGCAATTCAATCGGCAGTCGAACTCTCAACCCGATATATTACCGGACGTTGTTTGCCGGATAAAGCGATTGACGTGATTGACGAGTCCGGCGCACGAATTCATCTCAAATCCATGACTTCGCCGGCATCGATCAAAGAATTAGACGAACAACTCGAAAAATTAAGTAAAGAAAAAGAATCCGCAGTTGGCAACCAAAATTTTGAAAAAGCGTTGGTTCTTCGTGACGAAATCGACGGTATTGTCCGCAAGAAAAAAGAAGCCATAGAAAAAATGAAAGAAAATGTCGGACTTGTTGACGATCAAGTGATTGCCGAAGTTGTTTCTAAAATGACCGGTATTCCGTTGACCCGTATGACAATCGAAGATACCAAACGGCTTATGGAAATGGAAACAGATTTGCATAAACGGGTTATTAGTCAAGATGAGGCGATCAAAGCGATTTCGAAAGCGGTTCGTCGAAGCCGGAGCGGTCTCAAAGATCCCAAACGTCCTACTGGAGCGTTTATTTTTGCGGGACCGACCGGAGTTGGTAAGACGTTGTTGGCGAAGGCGTTGGCGGAATTTATGTTTGGCAATGAGGATTCGTTGATCCAACTGGACATGAGCGAGTACATGGAAAAACATAATGTCAGTCGTCTTGTCGGGGCTCCTCCAGGTTACGTCGGTTACGAAGAAGGGGGACAATTAACAGAAAAAATTCGGCGGCGTCCTTATTCGGTGGTGTTGCTGGACGAAATCGAAAAGGCGCATCCTGATGTTTTTAATATGATGTTGCAAATTATGGAAGAGGGACGTTTAACGGACAGTTTCGGCAGGAACATTGATTTCCGCAACACAATTCTAATTATGACCACCAACGCCGGAGCGGAAGCAATTAAAAACGAATCGGCGTTTGGTTTCCAGAAACCGACAGACGATGCTTCTTATGATAGTATGAAAGAGCGTGTTCATGAACAAATTGAACGTGTTTTCCGTCCGGAATTTGTGGGGCGTTGTGATGATATTATTGTATTCCGGCATTTGACGGAAAAAGATTTGGGAGCGGTCGTGGAGTTGGAGCTTAAAAAAGTTCGGGATCGGCTGTACGAAAAAGGTCTCAAACTTCTTTTGACCGACGAAGCCAAAAATCATCTTATTAAGAAAGGGAGTAATCTCGATTTTGGTGCGCGACCACTTCGTCGGGCGATTGAAGGGAGTATTGAAGACCCGCTTTCTGAAGAATTACTCAAAGGTGAATTCAACGGTAAAGAAGTGATTTTGGTTGATGTGAAAATGGTTGGCGATAAAAAGCAATTCATTTTTCAAGGTTTTTTACTGGATGATCTTGCGGAAGAATCAAAAGAAAATCTTGCGTCGCAATACAAAATTCTCAAACTGGCAAAAGACGAACAAAAGATAATTAAACCTGAGTTGGTTGGCAGTGTTAGTTAGGATTTTTGCGACGTTCCATGTTGAATTGAAGTTAATTTATTGAGGGTAGGCAATTCTTGAAAAAGAGTTGCTTACCTTAATTTATTTACCAACGTGATTGTGGTGATTTCTCCAAATTCACGACAATAAAAATTATTTGAGAAATTGTTCAAAGAAACAAAAAATTCCTCTTGACTTCTATATTTTTCGGTATAAACTTTAGATCTGTTTTGTTGGCGATACGTTTTTTTGCCGTTTGTCTGCGGCGAGCGAATCGCAATTATTCCAAAAAACCTTAGAAAATAAGGAGAATAACAATGGAAAATTTAGTCAAATGTGTTGTCGGCTTTTTGGCAATATTTTTTGCGAAAAGCCAAATGTTAAAATGGATAAATTATACAAACCAGGGGGGGGGGGCTATCTGGAGTGGAAAGTTGAGAACGAATAGTGGAAAGTGTTCGATTTTTCGGCGTTTTTCCACAAAATTCTCAACTCTTTCGCATTCTTTGCGACTCGGTTTTACGTTGGTCGAACTTCTTGTCGTGATTGCAATTATCGGCGTGTTAATCGCTCTTCTACGTCCCGCAGTGCAAGCAGCACGCGAAGCCGCAAGACGAATGCAATGTACCAATAACTTCAAACAAGTCGGTATCGCCTTACATAGTTATCACGATTCGCTTGGCGCTTTT
>JAIRTV010000076.1 GCA_031254675.1 Planctomycetaceae bacterium
TTAATGCGATTTTTTAGGAATTGCATTCACATTCAAAAAGTTTCAACAAGTGAAACTGGTTGCCAAGCCGATTTTTGTCATGGAACATCAACAACAAGAATATTAGTGTGTACTCATTGCCAACAAATAACTTAGCGGAACAAACAATACGCCGAGTCGTGTTGAATCGACATATAACGCAGGGAACAAGAAGCAAAAAAGGAAATCAATTCTGGGAACGCTTCTGGAGTATACTACAAACCTGTTCTCAACAATCCACAAATATAATGCAATTCCTAAAAGATCGCATTAACGCTCTCGCACATACATAAAATAACGTGAACGGTTACATTTAATTTATCTCGTCAACCAGATTATCATTGATCAATCGGTAGTCACGGTACACGAAAAGCGTAATTTTTTGAACAAAATTATCGTTTTTTGAATATTACAGAAACGATAATTTTAGGTTGCTTCAAAGTTTCCAAGCAAGCACATCGTTCTTGGTTTAATTTTTTTCATCCACCAATATTGAACCATAAGCACTTGGAAAATATTTTTTATATTTAGATTCGCCTGTTAAATGGCGGAATAATATGCTTGCTGAACATATTTTCCATTTCTCTTTAAACGTTAAATTCGATTTTTTCTCTTTAATAATATGTTCTAAAAAATCAATTAATTGCCTTTCGGATTTTGAAAGAACTTCAAACTGCATTACCGCTAAAAAACGATCGTCCCAATTTTCATCAAAACAAGTCATACGTAATAATATATTATTAGAGACATCTTCTTCAATGTTAAAATTAGTCTTCCAAACTAGTATTGTAGAAAAGTCTAGAATTTTTTGGGCATCATTTGTTAATTCATCATTAAAGATGAAGTATATTTCATTTTCTAACCATTGAAATTCTTCAATGCCGCCAAGATATAATAACGCCCATACGTAAGTACGTAAGGGAATTGGTGCATTAGCTAAATCATCACCAAATTCGACTTTTATATTATTTTTCTTAAATTTCAAGATTTTGATATAATTAGTCAGATTCTTACGAAGGTGTACTATTATCTCTTTTTTATTATCCAAAGCAAGAATATTTGCATAAAAAATGCTTTGATAAGATTGATATGGTTTTACAAATGGACATTTCCACAATGATGGAGAATCAATTCCACTCAAGTTAGCTTTATTAATGGTCATAATTCCATGCCGAATTTGAGAATCAGAATTACAATATTTATCAATAAATATTATAACATCTGTATCGTCTCCATTATATAATTTATTAATTCTCTTTAGGTATAATACACTTTCGGCTTCCCATACTTTATAAAATAAAAAATAAATAATTACAATAATAGTTATAAAAAACACAAAAAATTGAATAATTAATTGTAATCTATGTTTTTTATTGTTCATTTTTTCTCTCGATTTTAAATATTTATTGAGTTGGCAAAATCCACAAAATTGGACTGTTTTCATCAATACTATAACCAGGATTCCATAGCTGATAAAATTCTTTTGCATCGAAAATCAGTGGTCGAGCAGCCGCCCAAGGATCAAGCACAAACGCATCTTCAGAATTTTCATTCGTCGGTATTTTTATTGAAATGAAACTATGCATAATTGGATAAGTGGTTAAATCACTACCTTTTAATACATTGAAATGTGTTTCTACTTTCCAGACTTTTAAATTAGATAAGTCATTGGCGATACCAATAACCCATGAAGGGCACTTTCGTTCTGCATTGTATAAATTTCCAAACCAACCTGATCGACCACCTGTTCCAAAATACTCTTCATTATAATTTGATAAATTCGCATACGAAATAGCTCTGTTTTGAACTGATTTCACATAGTTCTTTGCAAGAATATTTGCTTCTGTGTATGCCTGAATTTTCATTTCTTCACTTAAATCTGTACGTGAACTAATATGATCTTTAAGAAATTTAGTAATATTTCTTTCCCAATCAAAAATTTTGACATTAATCTTTTTTGAGGGATGGTTAGAGGAGATTGATTTATTCCAAAGCGGTGAAGCCTCCCGGCTAAACGAATACAATTCACTGGTAAGTATCTGTCCTAAGAAAAAAGCACTAATATCGATTACAATTTTTGTAAATATTGATAAATCTTTTGTTGATTTCATGTTAGAAAGAGAGACATGAGTTATAGATGATATTGCAATTCCAACTAATGCAGCAAATTTTCCACTTGGATCAATCCCATTAACTGGATCAGCATGCGTGTACAGATATTTATGTAAGGATTGTGGAGCATTCAGATTCCCAAAAAATGGATCAAGTCGATTAAATCTTCCTGTTGCAGGATCATAATATCGTTGCCGTAAATACTGTTGTCCGATTTTTGAATCGAATTGTTCACCGCTGTACAGAAATTCAGTTAACGCAACAGATGGGTCGAAACCAATGGCGTTACCGTAAGCATCAAAGGCGTAGAGTTCGACGATGGCATCGGCAATATCTGTTAAGACTCTGGTACTTCCGTGACCGTCGAACGTGAAATATAACTCTTGTTCAGTTTTATCTTTAACTGTTATCTGACTGATTCGGTTACGTCCGATAATGTCTATTATGTTCGGTTAGCCCTACTTTTTTCACATTATAATGATTTAACGGGACAACAAAATCCCTTTTACCGCTACAAAACATGTTTCCTAATCTAATTGTCAAAGAGCAAAAATCTATTATGTCAGCATCTATCGTTTCTATTTGTATAATCAGAGTACATTTAAATCGAAGAAAATCAAGCAACAACCAGCAAAAAGAGCAAAAAATCCTTCAAAAATATTTTTTGCTAAAAATGATTTTTATTCTTCTTAATTGCTGAACGGAATGATTCAAAATAACTCCAAATCAAATCACCAAGAGTCTCTTGAAATCGCCAACAGGTTCTACTATGATGAGTTCTTCCTGATTTTGATGATAGTTATGTCCGGTTAAGATTTCAGCAATCGTCAAAATCATCTGTTGTGAACACCTAAAATGTTGATATTGCAACAAAATTGATAAACACTTCAAAACAAGATTATCGATACAATTTTCTGTTGAAATGATTCATAACCTATTTATAGCCGATAGTTTGCATCAATTTCTATTCCCGGTGAACAACACCGTTTTGAGGAGTGAACCCAGCAGTGAGCAACCGCTGACATGTTTTTGTAAGTCTTAATAATACAAATACTTACGCCGAACATAGAAGAAGTAAGCAACCTTTCGACGAAGAGCGTTCACTCGCGGTTGTATTGCCTCCGTGTTCGGCTGGCAATTGGACTCCAAATCGTTTGGCAATACAAATTGCCGTCCGAAAATAGAAGGTCTATTCCCAAATTCCGAACTATTTAGTCGAATACCATGAGCGTGTTGGCAGGCAAACGATTTTGGATGGACTGCATGATTTTTTCGAACACGGTACCGATTCTGCCTTTGAACGGTTTGCCGTTTAAGACGCGAATTTCGTCGGCGAATTTACCACAACGCGGCGCGAAGGTGTCCAACGCTTCAAGGGCTTGCCAAATAAGATAAGGCGAATCAGACCGAGCGGCTTCCAACAAAATTGGTACGGCAATATTAACGTCGCTGTTTTTACCGTAACGACCCAATAATTCAGCAATCACAATACGAACAGAAAAATCATGTTCGTCGCGAAGCCGATTTTGAAGAGTTGGTTTCCATGATTCCAAGAGGGTTGTTGTTGCTGTTGTTTTGTCGGGTTGCGTTCCGTCCACTCCCGCCGTGTCCGCAAAACGAATCAAAATTCCAATCGCCCCCCAATACCGAACCGCCGATTCGGTATCCAAAAGAAATTCACGTAACGTATCCTCTGTTGTTGAGCGGTCGGTTGCTTGATCAGCGGCATTGAGAATTTTTTCAAACGAATATTGTGTTGTATCGTGTCCCATTTCATACGGTGTTGAGTCGGCAAACCGCGCATGAAGCATCGCCTCCGGCAAAAAATGAATATCACGAATCGTCAACAAATGTTCGCGTAACACCAATTTCAATTTCGTTTTAATAAGATCATGTTCCGGCGAATCCGCTAAATTGACAACTTCATCGGCATCGGTTTTGAGGTCGTAAAGTTCTTCTGTTGGTTTGAGTTGCCAGAAAAACGCCTGTTGCGGCGGTAAACGACCTTGATCGTAAAGTTCACGCCAAACCTGTGTTGTTCGGGTTTGGAACATATAATTGTTGCGCGCACCGTAAATAATTTCGGGATGATAATTTCGCACATAAACATAGTGTCCGTCGCTAACAGAACGAACCAGATCACCACGCTCATCCATGCGACCACGAAAACCGAACACAAATTCACGCGGTTTGCCAATAAATTGACCGGCAAACGCAACACCTTGCATTGTTTTCGGCGGTTCGATTCCGACAAGACTCAACATGGTCGGCGCCAAATCAACAAACGAAATCAGACGTTCGCTTTTTGTTCCCTTTTGATAATCCGGCGGAGCAAGATGTTGGAATTTCGGCGGAAAATAAACAAGAAACGGAACTCCCAATCCACAATCAAGCGGCGTTCGTTTGTTACGAGGCATTCCACTACCGTGATCGCCAAAAAAGAAGACAATCGTGTTTTCTGCCAAACCCGCTTTTTCCAATTCGTCGAGTTTCATTCCGCAACGATTATCCATTTCGGCAATGCGATCATGATATTGCGCCCAATCACGACGGATTTCCGAAACATTCGGATGATATTTTGGTACGGGTTCTTTGTTCGGATCGCGTTGAAGTTCGTGTTTGTTACGGATTTGTGATTCGTGTGTTACCTCAAAATTGAAAACTGCAAAAAACGGCACGTTCGGCGGACAATTGTTCCAATGCGCCTTCTTGCTCGAAACATCCCAACAATTTTGACCGCTTTTCGCAAAAACATTGTAATCTTCTTTGGCGTTATTTGTGCAATAATATCCGTTCCGCCGGAGATAACAAGGAAACATCTCAATCTGATCAGGCAACGGAACATGACTTCTCATTTGTTCGGCGCCAAGCGACGCCGGATAACAACCCGTAATAATTGTTGTTCTTGCCGGAGCGCAAACCGGATGATTCGACCACGCAAACCGATACAACATTCCGCGTTCAGCAAGACGATCCAAGACAGGCGTAATAGCCGTCGGAAATTTGTAACAACCAAGATGCCGACCCGTATCCTCACAAGTTAACCACAAAATATTGGGACGATCATCCGCCCAAATTGACGGAACAAAAAAACAAACCAACAACGTTAATTTCAAATAAATTGTTCTCATAATAGAATAATATTATAAAAAGTTACAATCCTCGCGTATTCCGTACAAACGAAAGACTTGCGTTCACACCGTGTTCACAATAACGCATTTTGAAGTGTTTTCGCGATGAATTTTTGTCAAATTCGCGAAATCTCTTTTATTGTTGGCGTTTATTATTACAATTTCCAGCGAATTTGTCAACGCCAATTTTTCTGATTTTGTTCGATGGTGAGAGAAATCATACGAGTGAACGTGTTGGTGTAACAGAGAGAACTTTTGGAAACTTCAGATTGACAAGCAAAAGAAAAAGTGTTATCGTTTAAGGTGTTATCGTTTATTGTTAGTAAAAACAGTCATGGAAACTATTCCTTGAAATTGGAAACACTCTCACCGCGAGAAACAACGATACAAGATTAGAACAAAACAGTTACGCCTATCATTCTAAATACCATGAACAATGAATCGCATGAATTATTGCAACAATTGATTGCGAAAAACGGTTCTGATTTACATCTGGCGGCGGAGAATCCGCCGATGATTCGGATTCACGGTAAATTGATTCCTTTGAACAATGATCCTGTGTTAACGGACGAAAAAACGTTTTCGATTATTTCGCAATTGGTTGATCAATCGGCGTTGCAGGAGTTACAAAAAACGGGCGAACTCGATGCGGCTTTTGAACTCGAAGGCGGACACCGGATTCGTATCAACGCTTATCGGCAACAAGGAACTTATGCGGCGGCACTTCGGTTGTTGCCGAACCGGTTTTTTGAGTTTAAGGAATTGGGGTTGCCGATGAATGTGTTGGAGCATATTTGTCAACTCCATACGGGACTCGTTCTCGTAACAGGAGCAACCAGCAGCGGTAAATCGACAACAATTGCCAGTATTGTTAATCGTATCAATAACGAACGTGCTTGTCATATTCACACGATTGAAGATCCGGTGGAATATCGGCATCACAGCCGTAAATCGTTCGTAACACAAAGAGAAATCGGACGCGATACGGCAACTTTTGCGGAAGCACTTCGTCGTTCCATGCGGGAAGACCCCGATGTTATTGTTGTTGGAGAAATGCGCGATTTGGAAACAATGTCCGCTGCGCTGACACTTTCCGAAACAGGACATTTAACTTTTGCAACATTACACACTTCCACCGCCATTCAAACGATTTCGCGAATCGTAAGTGCTTTTCCCGCCGCACAACAAGCACAAATTCGTGTTCAACTTGCATCGACGTTACAATATGTGATTTGCCAAAAACTGATTCCTTGGGACAACGGTGAAGGCAGATCATTGGTTGCGGAAATATTGATGGTCAATTCGGCGGTTCGAGCAATGATTCGCGATGAAAAATCACACCAGATCAATAATGTTATGCAAACTAATTATGATTCGGGAATGCGGACATTGGCGCAATCGTTGGAAGATATTGTACGACAAAAACGAATATCCGTAAAAAATGCTCTACTCTATTTAGAGTAAATTTTTGATAATATTTCAATAGAAGTTTTGTTGCCAATAAATCAACCTGAAATCGTCAACCTTTTTCCTGAAAGATTGACGATTGACAATTTGCCATTCGGAAACGGAGCGATCATTGTTCTTTTTTTGAGTTCTGTTTTTCAGGTGAAATGAGCGGGACCAACCAGTTTAGCAACAACAGTAATTCCGTTTTCAGTAACAGTAAAACCGCGTCGTCGATCACACTCATGATCGTAACCGATCTGTTCATCCGGCGGAATATTGACATCTTTATCGATAATTGCGTTGCGAATTTTTGCTCCGCGTCCGACATTGACATTGGGAAACAGAATCGAATGTTCCACACGGGAAAAACTGTTAATCCGGCAACGGTGTCCGAGAATTGATTTGGCAACCACTCCACCGGAAACAATACTACCGGGACAAACAATACTGTCAATCGCCAATCCGGTTCGGTCTCCGTCCGCAAAAACAAATTTCGGCGGCGGCAAATTCGGATGAAAAGTGTAAATCGGCCACTCTTCATCGTAAAGATTCAAATGCGGATCAACACTCACCAAGTCCATACTGGCATCGTAAAAAGCGTCCAATGTTCCAACATCGCGCCAATATGCTTCCGTTTTTCTATTTTCGTCCATAAATGAATACGCAAAAATCCGGCGACTGCCAATCAGCGACGGAATAATATTTGTTCCGAAATCATGTTTGCTTTCTTTGTCAACCGCGTCGCGACATAGTTCATCGTACAAAAATTTTGCGTTGAAAATATAAATTCCCATCGAACCGAGACAACGATTATTTAAATCGGGAATCAATTTCGGATGTTCCGGTTTTTCCTCGAAACCGATAATTCGGAACTCTCGATCCACTTCCATTACTCCGAATTGTCCCGCCGCAATTTCCGGCGCAACAGGAATTGCCGCCACAGTTGCTTCGGCGTTGTTTTCGATATGAAAATTCAACATTTTGGCGTAATTCATCTTGTAAATATGATCGCCGCCCAAAATGATAACATATTTCGGTTGCTCATTTTCAATCGCAAAAATATTTTGATACACGGCGTCGGCAGTGCCAAGATACCAACTCTCGTCCACGTATTGTTGCGGAGGAACAATATCAACATATTCCTCCATCTCTCGGCAGAAATAGCGATACCAACCAATAGAAATATGACGATCAAGACTCATCGCTTTGTATTGTGTCAACAGCAGAATTTTTCGAAAACCGCTATTGTAACAATTAGAAAGCGTGAAATCAATAATCCGGTAAGCACCGCCAAATGGAACCGCCGGTTTCGCCCGATCACGTGTTAAGGGTTCCAACCGCGCACCACGACCACCAGCCAAAATGATCGCTAATATATTTGTATGAGACATTGGAAAAATAAAAAATAATTGAAAAACAACTAAAAAATAAGTTAAAAACAAAAGCACAGAATAGCAATGATTCGGACGAAACGGAAAACTAATTAATGAAACTCATAACTATTCGGAGCTTTTGTTTGGGTTACGAATTTACTCTAAAATGAGTTCGATTTTTTCAAGTGTTTTTTGTGCGAGTTTGGCGCGGCGATTTTTTTCGTCGTTGCCGGTGGAATCCTTAACCGTTTTCAACAAACGCACAAACATTTGACCTTTGCCGGAAAGCGTGTAACGAATATCGCTTCGTAATCTTCCGCCGTCGGTTTCAAACCAGGGACTGCTCATTGGTTTGTTTTCTAACGCGAGAATTGATTGACACGCTTCCGTGAAATCGTTACCGTTACCGCTAACCGATGCTGCTAATTTTTTCGCTAATTCGTCCGAATTCAATTCGACGATAAATAACGGAATTTTTTGAGCTTCTTTATTCCAATCGGCGTGAAACATGCCGTACAGCGAATCCGAAGTCATTGCCCAAGGACGATCACAATCATCAATCATTTTCCCTGTTACTGTAACTTCATCATCACCGCCACGTTGCGCCGCAAATTGCGGAGGCTCCGTCGATTTTTCATGCGGAATAGATTCGACACGTTGTTGTACGTAATTCGGTGATACTTGAACAGGAGTAACCTGTCTTGATGTTTCAGAAACACTAGGTACATAACGTGTTGCTTCTATTGGATTTACCGGCATTTGGTCAATCAGCTTTTCCAATATTGGTA
>JAIRTV010000084.1 GCA_031254675.1 Planctomycetaceae bacterium
GAAATTTTTCGTAATATTTGTTATACAAAATATTCTTCTTGAAAAACTTCCATAGTCGCTCTATTATATTCAAATTCGGACTATACGCAGGTAAAAAATGAAACTTCACTCGCTTGGGCAACTTTAACCCGATCCGCTTCCCGTTTCTTTTTGAGAGACCGGTACAACAACTTGAGTGCTGCGATCTCTTTTTCGAATAATTTGTATTCGCCCATCAACTCCTCCATTGGACGAAATATAACTTTTATACAATAGCGTGGCAATGCCAATTTTCAAAACGGCTACAGTAGACATGATGCGACTTTAGATGTGATATTCATATCTGGCACTGTCACCGAATTTGTCAATAATATCTTGTAACGTAATTCCGTCGAGATATTCGGTGATCACTTTTTCGAGTCCATGCCAAACGGCGGAAGACATTGTGGCAGTTGGATTTTCGTGCCGACGATGTTCTAAATCAGAATCAGCAACAGGCGAAATACTACCCTCAGTAATTCGTAGAATATCACCCACCGTGTATTTATCAGGCAAATGAGCAAGCCGATAACCACCTTGCGACCCGCGATTGGTCGACAAAACATCCGTTCGGTTCAGAAGTGCAACAATCTGTTCCAAATATTTTTTGGAAATATTCTGACGTTCTGCAATATCTTTCAAAGCAATAAATCCGTCATTGCGATGTTCGGCTAAGTCCAACAACATCCGTAACGCATATCGCCCTTTTGTGGAAATTTTCATCGTAACAGAAAAAATATGAAAAAAAGAAAAAAAACGGATATCTCATTTTGTCATGATTCAATGGAATTTTTGTAGCAATACGATGTTTTTCAACAAAATTAACAAATTCGCAAAATGAATATATTTTCCGGTTTCCTTATTAATTCTTTTTTCGAGCAAAAATAATTGTTCCCAATTCCGAAACAATAACTGCAAGAATAATCACAACACAACCTAATCCCATTTTGAAATCAAAAATGTCCTGATAATACCAAACGGCAGCAACTGTTGCGATAATCGGTTCAAACTGAAAAAGAATCATGGCTTTGACCGGAGTGGTGTATTTTTGCGCTGACGTTTGGAGGAAGGTTAAGGCAAATGAGCCGAACGCCAAATAACCAAGACAAACAAAATATTTCCACAAATCAGGACTATGTATCAAAAAACCTTTTCCAAGATCAGGATGTAACGGAGCAATAAAAATATTTGATTCAAAAATAATTGTTACAAGTAAAAGAACCGGAATCGCCCCAAGAAATTGGAGCATCAACATTTTTGCTGTGTTGGCGTCTTCTTCCATTTCGGTGGTGTAAATATCAATGTAGTTCAAATAAAACGCCCAAATCGGAACACTACAAAGAGCAATAATATCTCCGGCTTGAATATTTTTGAACTCTTGAAAATCAGGGTCAACAAGAAAATAAATACCAAGCAACGCCAGAAGAACACCGACAATATTCCAGATTGTAATTGGTTTTTTAATGAGAAACCACGAGACAAACGGAACCGCCGGTAACACCAATGCCGTAATAAAAGACGCTTTAGCAATGGTGGTGAAATTGACGGCGTAAGTTTGTAACAGATAAGCACTCCCGAACAATGTGCCAAGATACAATCCCCGTTTCCATGTTTTCCATTTCAAGGTTTTCAGACTTAAACAACCGAAAAAGAAAAAGGTGATCAACAAAGCTGCAGAAAAACGTATCAATAAAAATAACGCCGGTGATGCAAAAAGTAAACCTTCCTTGACAAAAACATACGAAAGTCCCCAAATAACCGCCGCAATAAAAATTAAAAATTCCGCACGTAAAGGGGTCATAATGATTCAAAAACTAAATTAAAAAATATAACAACAAACGTATAACAATGTTTATAATTTTTTTGTAATTGTTTTGAAATTGGTGAAACGATTATCATGATAAACAATCACAAAGTTGCGTCGCTTACTCAGCCAACGCAACCTGTTGAAATAGACGAACATATTTTGTTCTTTTTATTTCGTCTTATTCTATTTCGTGTAACAAAAATTGATGCAAGATTTTTTGTAGGGCGTGGATGTCAATAGGTTTGGCAAGATGTCCGTTCATGCCATTGTCGAAACATTTTTGTATTTCTTCAGCAAAAGCGTGCGCCGTCAACGCAACCACCGGCATTTTTGTATAATGCAAGTTGGATCGAATCTGTTTAATTGTTTCAAATCCATCCATGACCGGCATTTGAATATCCAAAAAGACCAAATCAAAAGCTGGATCCAAACCTGACTTTTCCGACTCCTCCAATCGTTCCAACGCGACCTCGCCATTTTCTGCAACAGTTACGTTGAGATCCATCTTTTCCAGTAACGCTTTTGCCACCATGACATTGACCTTGTTGTCTTCAACCAGCAAGACTCGAAAACCTGCCAACGAATTTTTCTCATGCGGCAACGGTACACTTATTATTGTACTATTTTTATTTTTCGCATCATTATCGGTATCCGACTTGTCCGCTGATAATTTGATTGCCTCTTTTGCATTGGGATCTAAACCAAAAACACACGTAAACATAATATTCGTTCCAACTCCCAACTCACTTTCCAACGAAATTTTGCCGCCCATCAATCCCACTAAACTGCGTGTTATCGTCAATCCCAAACCGACTCCACCATATTGACGTGTTATTGAAGTATCCGTTTGGCTAAACGCCGAGAAAAGTCGTTGCGTCTGATTCGGCAACATTCCAATCCCTGTGTCCTTCACCGAAAACGATAACGTAACATTATCGTTCTTTATCGATTCTAAATTAGCCGTAACAGTAATCGATCCTTGTTTGGAAAACTTGAACGAATTACCAACCAAGTTGATGAATATTTGACGTAACCGTAAATGATCGCCTAAAAGTGTTTTCGGAATATTGGTTGACTGGTTAAAGATCAACTTAATTCCTGTTTCACTGCTTTGCTCACGGAAAATAATATCAATATCTCCCAACACTTCACTCAACGAAAACGGCGCACGTTCCAAGGTCATCTTGCCGGTTTCCATTTTTGAAAAATCAAGAATATCATTGATAATTCCAAGCAACGACCGCGCCGCACGATGAGCGTTGCTGGTATATTGTTGCTGCTGTTCGTCCAACGGCGTTTCCAACAAAAGATGCGTCAAACCAATAATGGCATTCATCGGCGTCCGAATTTCGTGACTCATATTCGCCATAAATTCGCTCTTTGCCTTGTTTGCCGCCTGCGCCGCAACAATCGCACTCTTCAACTCAAGATGAGTTTTTATTCGTGCCAATAATTCCTCTTTATCAAACGGCTTTTCAATATAATCATTCGCACCGGATTGAAATCCCAAAAGAACATCTTGTACCTGATTTTTCGCCGTCAACATCAATATCGGTAAATCAAACAACGAATATTGTTCCCGCAAATTTGTACAAACTTCATAACCCGACATCTTCGGCATCATCACATCCAGCAGAATCAAATCAAATTTTTTGTCACCCTTGATCAATTCCAACGCTTCCGAACCATTGTACGCACTCGACACCGAATAATTTCGCAACGATAAAATATTTTTCAACACCTGAATATTGACCGGCTCATCATCAACAACAAGAATTTCATAAACACCTTTCACGTTTTCTTTCTCTTGTACATTTTCTTGTTCTATTTCTGTTTCAGCAAAGTCTTCAATGTCGATAATTGAACTGGCGTATTGATCGTTGGCGATAGATTCTCGTGTCGCTTTTGACAACGGCACCGTAAACGTAAATTTTGAACCTTCACCTTCTTTCGATTCAACATTCACCGTTCCTCCGTGAAGTTCGACAAGTTTTTTCGTAATCGATAATCCCAAACCCGTTCCGCCATACTCTCGCGCTGTCGAACCGTCAACTTGCTCAAACGACTCAAAAATACAATCAAATTTATCTTCCGGTATTCCAATTCCTGTATCAGTAACAGAAACCGCCACCATGTTGTCCACCACATTCGCCGACACACTTACTGTACCTTTATCTGTAAACTTGACCGCATTGCCTAGTAAATTGTACAAAATTTGCTGAATCCTGTTTTCGTCCGCATCAACAATCGGTAACGAATGATCAATCGTATTAACCAACACCAACTCTTTGCCCTTAATCAAAGGTTTCGACAAAATAATCACCGTATCAACAATTGTTTTCAAATCGACCGGTTTAATTTGCAAAATGATTTCTTTGTTTTTCAGTTTCGTAAAATCGAGAATATCATTAACAAGATTGGAAAGTCGTTTACCGCTGTTGGAAACAATCGCAAGGTTAAATTTTTGTTCTTGGGTGAGTGAGCCGGTTGCACCATCGATCATGGATTCGACAATCCCAATAATACCGTTAATCGGTGTTCGCAATTCATGCGAGGTATTCGCCATAAATTCGTCTTTCAACTCGTTCAATCTGTTCAAATATTGATTCTTTTCTTCCAATGCTTTGGCGTGATCTTGTAACTTTTTAACAAGCGTGTTGATTTCTTCCGCCATGAATTTGAATGCTTTGGACAAAGAACCGATTTCATCTTTACTGTTGATAACCGGAATGGCGACATCGAAATTTCCTTGACCGAGAATGTTGGCGGTTTTTGAGAGTAACAAAATTGGTCGCGAAATATTTCTTGCAATAGGATAAAGCACCAACGCAATAATGATGACAGAAATAAACGAAACGATAATAACGTAATTTCGGACGGCGTTGGCGTTATTGAGAATTTGTGTCATTGGAATACTGACGGCAACCGACCACGGAGTTGTTACTTCGCTGAATTGGATAGGCATGAAAACGGTGTAGAAATCTTGGTTGGCAGTAATGTAAGGTTCCCCGTTTTTGATGGCTTCGGTAATCTCAACACTGTGCCGAACACGATTCGCATCAAATTGGATCATTGCCTGAGCAAGTTCTAGATTGAGTAACGATATATCCAATTTTGTTTGATCAAATGTTTTGGCATATTCTTTTAATGAATCAACAAAACGTTGGCTGTTGTTGAATTTTTCGACTTGTTCTTTATCGTTTTGATCTTTGACGGGATTTTGTGTAAGATAATTTTCGGCAAGTTTGATGATGTCATTGATTTTGGATCTGTAACGATTGGCAGTAATTGTTTTGTACGTCATTGTTTCGACAAAACTTTTTCCGAGAAATGGTTTGTCGGGATGCGCCACGACGGCACCGGCGTTGGAAAGAATCCACGAATAACCTTCTTGACCATGCGGGTTAACCTTCGACACCATTTCTTGCAACTTATCAAGTACAAAATCAGACGCAATCATACCAATAAATTGATCTTGATGCAGAATAGGAAAAACCATACTTGCGAGCATGACAGGTTTTCCCTGAACTTGATAAGGATAAGGATCCGTGATAAATTCATGCTTCCCTGTTTTTGGTACAATATACCAATCAGCAATATCAATATCATACAACGGCTCAACATCAATTTTGTCTCCAGCCTTATTCCAATAAGGCGCATAACGACCAGTATCGTCGTATACCGGTTTTTGATCCGCGTATTCTTTATCTTTGCCGTCTAGTGCGTTTGGATCGTAAGCAATACAGAAAGCGGTGATATATTCTTTTTTGGCAAGTGTATTTTTAAGAATATCGTTCATCATTTTCCGGTCAGTGAGATTGTTGTCTTTCAACGCTTCAAAAACGGTGGCAAGCGTTTCTGAGGTAATTCGTGCGCCTTGCAATTCCGCTTTGATTTCGTTTTTGTATCGATCAGCGGTTTCTTGGGCAAGACTAAACGCATCATTTTTTGCCAGTTCAAATGTTTTATTTGAAACAATAATAGTTACGGCACAAAACGTCGTAATCACAACAACTGAAACAAGAAAAAATATTTTCGTCTGTAAATTGAAATGTGTGAGCATAATTGTTACCCTGTCTGAATTAACGATAAACCGAAACGATATTTTAGTTATTTCGAACAACTTCAACACGCGGTTTATCTAGAAAAGATTGGCACGATTAAGAAACTAAATTTTAAAAAATTGGATATGAATTATAAGAAGCTATTAGGTTTACAATTGTACCAAATCTTTATCAAATTGTCAAATCAATTATTCAATAAATAGCCAATTTTTAACGTAAAAGTCTATTATTTTTACAACAACTTTCGCAACAACATTCGCAAAATCGTCGATAATGTCTGCGAATTAATATGATAAAATATTTGGATTGGATTCTTATTTTTGGGAGGTGATCGACTGTTTAATGATTAACATTTTATGGTTGATTTTCTTGCGTGTTTATTTTTGGAGCAAACTGGAAAATAAATTCTTCCGCGCGACGAACACCAAGCATGGTTTCTTCTTGTGAAGGTTGAAATTTAGCGAACTTGACCATATCTGCCGATTCGAGAAAAAGCCGAAGACGGTCACGCAACTCCGACGATAACACTAACCGATGTTCCCATTGCTGCGTAATTTCGTGCAAAAATTCTTCTGTGGTTAATTCGGGAGCGCGAAGATCGGTTTGTTGTTCGATATACCAACGAACAATACCGGTCAATTCGATAAAAAAATTTTTCACATCTATTTCGTGTAATCGACTGTTGATCAACAACGCAAGCCGTTGTAAGGCAATTTCTTGTGGCGTTAGTGTTGATTCCGGCGTAACCGTAACCGGTTTGCGAAAAAATCGAAACAGAAAAATCAGCACAAAACCAAAAACAATAACGAGAATAACAATTATCCAAAGGAAATATGTTGAACGAAATTCAAAAATATCCGATGGCGAAGAGATATGATCGAGCGATGCTGATTCTGGTGTTATGGTTGACTGGATTTCCAACTCTGTTGCCGGAAGCGTCAACGAATAAGATTTTTCGCGAAGTTCTTCACGTTGATCGGTATAATGAATTGTTGTTTGCCAGATTGGGGTGATTCCGTTCTGTTGGGGAACGACTTGCAAAACAAGTTGTTTGGTTTCGCGGTCTGCTGTGATACGGTTTGTTTGTTCGGTGATTTGGGCAATTTCAAGATCGCCTAGTGTAGAACCAAACGCCGGCATTTCGACTTGAAGAGTGGAATCGGTTTCAATTTCGAGAGTCAATAAAATCGTATCGGAAAGTTGTGGTTTGGCGGGAGAGACACTCCAAGATGCCCGAATCCGACCATCCGCCGACTCCGTTTCAACAAGCCGATGAAATTCGGATGCCGTCGATATTCCAATAATCAGAATGGTCAATAACAGATTCATTATTGTTTCTTATTTATTACTTTTAAATCACGGTAAATAAATCATTAAGTTTACTATACATATAATAAGCAGAATTTTCGTCAAAATCAAGTATAGTCTATCTTACTTCAAAAATTTGTTTTGACGCGGAATTTTTAATTTTTTATATTCTGTATAGGTAAGCGTTTGCGGTCATTTTCTCCATTGTGTGTTTTTTTGTGATTTGTATAATTTGGTTATGACAATCCTACTTGAAAGTATTGAGTCGAAGGTATTGCGATTGAAGAGAGAAAACGTCGAACTTAGGCGTATTATTTCCGAGCAAGCGAAGATTATTTTCGATTTATCAAGACGGGTATCCCACCAACAAATAATTTAGCGGAACAAACAATATGACAAACCTACTCTTATAAGGCAATTTCTAAAAGATCGCATTAACGCTCACGCACATACATAAAATAACGTGAACGGCTACAAGAAAAGTAGGTGTTTTGAATTGCACTAAATTTGAATATCTTTTTCCTTGCATTAAAATAGGGAAGGATATGTATATCTCATATACATTCAAAATATAGGACATGGATTTATTATATACGTTACATACTAACAATTATTATACAATGTATACTACCTCTTTGTTTTATTATTTTTTAATCTGCCATTGTTCATTTTTCTTTTTATTACTTAAATTAATCAATTACATATATAAAGATATATATGTAATAAAAGATGCTTCATTTTGGGGGATAATTATCGGATTAGGAACAGCAATAGTTCATTATTGTATTACTCTTATAATTATATACAGAAATGATCAAAAAAAATCTTACACTCACCGTGATAGTCCCAAAGATTTGAAATAACT
>JAIRTV010000089.1 GCA_031254675.1 Planctomycetaceae bacterium
TATACGGTCTGCCGAATGGTTCCCGAACAACGAGTCAAAACCGTAAATTATCAAGTTTGCAAAATGGTTCCCGAAACCCGCGTTTGCAATTACAAAGTTTGCAAAATGGTTCCCGAACAACGGGTCAAAACTTGTACGTATCAGATTTGCAAACAAGTTCCGGTACAAAAAAGTTGCAATTATACGGTTTGCCGAATGGTTCCCGAACAACGGGTTAAAACGGTGAATTATCAGGTTTGCCGGAACGTCATGGAAACGCACACCAAAAACATTTCGTATCAGGTTTGCAAGATTGTTCCAGAGCAACGAGTTCGGCATTGCCAGTACACGGTTTTGAAACCGGTTACTTGCGAAAAGACCGTAACAGGTTGCCGGATCGAAGCAAGTAAAGTACCTTACACCGTAACTCGATCAGTTCCGCGTGTGGTAACTTATAAAGTTCCGGTACAGGTTTACAAGCCAAAACCTTGTGTTGCACCATGTTTGCCGGTTTGCGAATAAATTTCGTTGTCAAAACGAAAAGACAGGATTGCCTCAATCAATTGATCTGAAAAAGAAGATAAAGAAACAGATGAAAATATTCATCTGTTTCTTTTTTTATCATTCTTTTCTGCAAATTCTTATCACAAACCGCCGGTCTTACAAGAAGCGAGTGGTCATTCTCTGGACGGTAGGCTTATCCGTTTGAGGTTTAGGCGGATTCGATGACTTCTTTGAGTTCATCGTTTTCGATAATTTCTTTTTCGAGCAACCGTTCCGTAAGGCGTTCCAATATATTGCGTTTGTCTTGAAGAAGTACCCGCGTTTTTTCAAATAAAGCGTCAATAATAGAACGGATTTCCTGATCAATTTCCCATGCGGTTTTTTCACTGTGTTGCCGCGCTGCCGGAAAACCATCGCCTAAAAAATTGGCTCTCGGATTGTCGCGAAACGTGATACGCCCCAACCGACTCATTCCAAAATCCATTACCATCGCTCGCGCAATATCGGTTGCTCGTTCCAGATCGTTTTGCGCTCCCGTCGAAACCGCATCAAACTCCATCTCCTCCGCAATCGTTCCCGCCAAAAATGTTTGAATACGCGCTTCGAGTTCCTTTTGCGTCATCAGATAACGGTCATCCTCTGGACGTTGCAACGTGTAACCAAGAGCCGCCAAACCACGTGGAATAATTGAAACCTTGTGAACCGGATCAGAATTGGGCGTGAAGTACGCCACCAACGCATGACCACATTCATGAACCGCAATTCGTTTCTTTTCATCAGGTCGGATAACACGTTGTTTTTTCTGAAGTCCTGTTGTTACCCGTTCGACTCCTTCGTTAAATTCGGTCATTGTCACGCAATTTTTTCCGGCACGCGCCGCCAGTAACGCCGCTTCATTCACCAACGCCGCCAGATCCGCTCCAACAAAACCCGATGTAATTGACGCAATTTCTTTGAGATCAATATTCGGTGCTAATTTAACATTTTTGACGTGTACTTTTAAGATTGCCTCGCGTCCGTGTAAATCAGGGCGGTCAACAAGCACTTGTCGATCAAACCGACCCGGTCGCAACAACGCCGGATCAAGGATTTCGGGGCGGTTGGTTGCACCCATCACGATAACTCCGGAATTGGTACTGAACCCGTCCATCTCAACCAATAACGCATTCAGTGTTTGATCGCGTTCGTCGTGCGAACCCATCGGGCTGTTGCCACGCACTTTGCCCAACGCATCCAACTCGTCAATGAAAATAATCGACGGATTTTTTCGCTGCGCCTGATCAAACAAATCACGAACTCTCGCCGCACCAACACCAACATAAAGCTCAACAAAATCCGAACCGGAAAGACTGTAAAACGGAACATTGGCTTCTCCGGCAACCGCTTTGGCAAGAATTGTTTTACCGGTTCCGGGAGGTCCAACCAACAACACTCCACGCGGAATCCGTCCACCCAACGCCTGAAATTTTTCCGGTGTTTTCAGAAAATCAACGATTTCTTTGAGTTCATCCACCGCTTCGTCCACACCGGCAACATCGTTAAACGTGATATCGATTTCTTCTTGCGCAACAAGCCGACCACGATTCCGACCAAATGCCATCGCTCCAGAACCCGTAATTCCACGAAGCACAAAAATCATAATTCCTATTGTTACCAAAAAGAACAAAAGATAAATTCCGTTTTCGCGGAGAAAGTTGTAACCTTCGCTCCGATACGTGAATTTACTTTTCTCAAGACGTTCCTGAAGTTGCGCACTATCGTCGGCAAAACCGGAACGCCCACAAAAAATCGCAACATTATGCACTGATTTTTGCGGTTCCGGTTTTTTTGCCGTTTTGAGAACTTGCCGTGTTACTCGTCCACGAATTTCATAAGGATTTACCACAACATGATCCAGTTTCGAATAACGAACAGTTGTTGCGGACAAACCGTCTCCCTCTTCGATAATAATGTGCGGATCGAGATTTTCTGGTGTTTCCGGTCCCAGATCGATCAATTCCATCATTCGGTTGTAAGGAATTTCGTGGTTGCCGGTTTGGAACAATGTCAAAATCAACACCGTTCCAAGAATTAAAGCCAAAATAAGTAAAATTGATGGTGTTCCTCCTTCTTGCGGTGCTGTTTTTCGCGGTTTCGCGGAACCGGAAGAAGAATTGCCGGCGGAATCCTTAGAATCCTTATCTGTCTCCGATTGATCGGACGACTGATTTTGCGACGTGTCAGCTAATTGTTTTTTCTTCGACTTGGTTTTAGAAAGACGTTTCTTCGTCTTGGGAAAATCGTTTTCTATTTCGAAAAGATTATTTTCGGTTTCGGACGTCTTGTTCTCTATCTCGAAAAGATTATTTTCGGTTTCGGGCGTCTTGTTCTCTATCTCGAAAAGATTGTTTTCGGTTTCGGACGTCTTGTTTTCTATCTCGAAAAGATTATTTTCGGTTTCGGGAATATTGTTTTCGGTCTCTGGTGAACCGTCTGGTTTCGGTTCGGATTCGTCGTTGTAATTTTTTGACGGCATTGTGCTATTGTCTGATTAAGATGTTGTAATATGTTGTATCGAAATTTTGAGAATGGTCAAATCTTGCCCATGAAACGGCTAATTTTAACAAATTCCTATCGCTTGACAATTGATCCAAAGCACAAATTCACACAAATTTTCTCATGATTTCCCTTGTCGTCTCTATTTCGCGCGGGTTGAAACAACACTTTTTATTTCCG
>JAIRTV010000109.1 GCA_031254675.1 Planctomycetaceae bacterium
TTTAACGTACCGGAACCGCTTTTCCACAGAGAACCTGTACCGGTAATTGGTTTTTCGTACGTTTCTTCGTTACCGGTGTAAATATTAAATTCCAATTCGGCGTTATTAACAACGTTGCCTGTTCCCAAGCCTGTAACTCCAACCGAAACAAGCCGTCCACCTGAAATTAATGTTTCGCCGGAATAACTGTTTTGACCGGCGAAAATTTGTGTTCCGGTTCCTGTTTTTGTTACTTTTCCGGTTCCGGTAAGATTTCCGCTATATCGGGAAGCGTCCTGATTATTGACGTTCAGAGTTAGATCAATTGCTTGTCCTGATTGATTATTCAGGGACAAATTTTGTGTTCCGGCAATTCCGCCGAGTTTGAGACTTTTTAACGTTCCAATATCTAAGTTTCCGTTTTGATAATCCAGCAAACTATTTTGCAACGCCAATTCATGGGTCAAACGCAATGTTCCCGCCGACAAGGTTGTTTTACCGAAAAAGGTATTTGCTTGTGTTAATTCTAACTGACCGTTTCCTTTCTTTTCGAGACTTCCATTGCCGTTCATTGTTTGGTTCAATGTTCCGTCGGATGTTAAATCCATAATGAGTTTTCCATCGTTTCGAATATTTTTTCCTGTTCCAAGTGAATCAATATTTTGTATGGAAATTGCCGAATCGCTTCCAATAATTGTATCGCCGGCATAATCATTTTGTTGAGTCAAGGTCAATGTTCCGGTTCCGGTTGTTTGAAATGATCCTGTACCGGAAATCGTTTTCGTAAGCGTTTCATTTTGCGTCAAATTAAGAATAAATGTTCCGTACTGTTTTTCGTCTATTCCGGTCACAATATTGCCGGAGCCAAGAGTATTCAATCCTTCGGCAATCAGTGTTCCGCCCAAAATAGTTGTTCCGCCGCTGTAAGTATTACGTTCATTGGGTTCATTTTTCAACGTTAAATAACCGCCGCCCGATTTAATCAATTCGCCTCGACCGGTGATTTGTTGTTCAAAAACTCCGCTACTTTGCCCGTCGAGATTAAATTCAAGTTTGGTATTATCGTTTTCAAATTTAATGTTGCTGGTTCCAAGCGACGAAACTTTATGCACAACCACTTTTCCGTCTTCGATAATTGTATCGTTGCAGAATTTATTTGCTTGAGTAAAAGTTACCGTTCCTGAACCTTGTTTCGTGAAACCGCCGCTTGCTGTAATCGAACCGCCGGTGAAAACATAATCATTTTTATTTTTATCAACGTCTGAATTATTGACGGTCATTTCCTTAATCTTAACACCTGCATCAATAATCGTAATTGTTCTGGCTCCCGTATCAATAGAGATACCCGTATCATTAAAGATAACGGTATCGCCATGCAAAAATTGTTTCGAACCGGCGATATTACCTTGACCATTCCAATTTTTCGACGTGGCATCCCATAGAAAGTTTTTGTCTTCTCCTGTCCATGTTGTTGTTCCATTATCTGTTTTATAGATTTCAACTTGCAACGTTTTTCCGCCATTGTCGGTTTTAAGTTCTCCGACTCGTTCTCGAAATTCTTCTATCTTTTCGCCATGATACAATAAATCCATTGTGCTTGTATTAATTGATTTGTTCGAAGTCAACAGATTGAAAGTACCATAACCATTTTCATATTTACTTAACGCCAGAAGATCAATTTGTTGTCTTCCATGAACGTTCAGAGTACTGGTTTCGAGACCTAAGAACGCGGGCGAAGGTGTTAATTCTGTTGAAGTTGTTGTTACTGATACGGAATCGGTCAAATCGAATCCTAATGTTGCGCCATTGGCAAGAGTGATTGTTGGTGCAATAATAACATTTTCGCCGCGACTGTTTAATTTTCCGGCGGTACCAATATTGAATGTTCCTTTGGTAATTTCAATTGTTCCTTCTTTATACAGATCGACTGTTCCGTTGGTAATTTGAAAATTTGTTCCGTTACTTGCTTCAAATTTGTTATTGCCCGCAAGTTTCCATGTTCCTTCGCCGATTTTCGTAATATTTAGTTGGTAACTGTTACTGTCGCTCGATAAAGGATCAAGCATATTGACAATTCCTTCCGCTTCGGTTTTATTATCTTTTTGTGTGTCAATAAAAAGGTTTGCTGTTCCGTTATTGGTCGTTGTGAGATGAATGGAGTTGGCAATTCCGTTTGCTAAATTGCCGGAAAAGGTTGTTGTTTTCCCTGCTGTTGCGCCAATAGTCAAGGAATTATTGCCGGTTGAACCTTGATAATAAATTGCTGCGCCATTGTCGGTGGTTGAATTTTTTGTGAAGATTGAATCATAAATTTGTGTATTGGAATTTCCATCTGCACGAACAGCACTGCCAATATTTTCGGTCAATGTTGACGAGTGAATGGTTGTTGTTCCTTCGTTGTAAATGATTCCGCCGTTGGCTTGGACTTGGTTTTTTGAGACTGTAATCTTATTGGCATTCCATTGACCGCCGTTTTCAACATAAACGGCTGCGCCTTTTTCGAGAAGTTCGCCGTCATTTTTTGTTCCGTTTTCGCTAAAGATAATATTGCCGTAACGACCTGTTGGTTTTGCTTCAATAGTTAATGTACCGCCGTTTTTCACATAAACGGCGTTACCTATTGTTTCGTTTGCCTCGGCGATTCGGTGAAGCGTTAGATTTTTTGTACTATCGACGGTAACATATCCATTGCTTCTGCTTTCTGCAACAATTTGTTGATTAAGCGTGGTTGTTCCGGTAATATGCAGTATGTTTTGTTCGGTCGTGTTATTGTTAAGAAAATTGATCTTTCCGAGTCCGAGTTGTTTTCCGTCTGATGCTTTGAGCGTTCCCGTTCCGGCAATATTTGTTCCGCCGCGATAAGTGTTTGCACCGTTGTTTGCGAAGGTCAATGTTCCGCTACCGTCAAAGAGCAATGCGGCAGAACCGGTCAAATCGTTGTCGATAATGGAGCCGTTACCGTTAAAAGTCCAATTTCCGTCACCGGAAACGTGCATTCCTGTAATATCATTGACTCCGTCGTACCATTTTTTACCTGTTGCATTTTCCGTAGCAGTATGATGTCCGATGGCAACTGTTTCGAGTAATTCAATCGTATGATAACCGGAATCGAAAAATTGTACGGTATCGCCGGGAATAAAAGAATCCGTCGAATCATCACGAATGAGCTTCCAATTTTTACCGATCACACTCCATTGGTCGTTTGGCAATGATGTCCATTTCAAAACAGTATTATCTGTTTCTTCAATACTGAGAACTAATTGCGTTTCAATATCTTTGCCTTTAGCGTCGTGTCCGTAACCGAGGCTGTAACCGAATCGTTCACTGATTCGACCGCTCACATCAATATTAGCGTTACCGATCCAAAGATTAAAATCTCCGATTTCCAGCGGCGACTTTCCTTCGATCAAAACATAATTGCCGTTTCGTCGTGTATCGTTGGGAAGTCCGGCAATATCAATTCGTGTTCCACGAACTTGAAGCGTATCGCCGCTCAAATAAAGCATTGGAGTATTCATATTTGCAGTATCTGAATCGTTTGGAAAATAATAAGACAGATCGAAAGTCATCAAGGAATTTCTGGAAAATAAGACAGAGGTTCCTTCGATAATATTTTTTCCATTAAAATAGACGACTGCACCTTCTGTAACCGTAAAGGAATCATTATTACCGGTCATGTGAAGTTCGGCATCTTTATACAAATAAAGTTGTCCCTGATCAATCAAAATTGTTGCTTGACCGTTACCGGTATTAATTTCAGAATTGCCGCCAAGTTTCCAAATTCCTTCACCTGCTTTGGTGAGATTAACTTGATAATTATAACCTTCACGTAAAAAAATGGGGTCTTTGAGATCGAGAATACCAGCATCTTTCGTGATTCTTCCGTTATTATCGTGCAAGGCTCCTTCGGTAACAATATTAATATTATAAGTTCCTGAACCAGTACAATGGAGTGAGTTGTAAATATCCAGATTTTCAGAAGGATTTGTGTACTTATTTCCTTCGTAAAGTGAAATTTTTCCGGCAGTTGCCCCCATAACAATATTTGTTGTATTTCCGCCGCCGGTGATGAAAATTGCTCCTCCGGGTTCGGAAGTCGCTGTATTATTGCGAAATGTCGCATCCGTGAAATCGGCAGCATCCGTGTAAAAAATTTCAACACCACCGCCTCGTCCACCAGTATTATTAGCAAAATAGGCACCACGAACATTAACCAGTCTTGCCCCACTATTGGTGTCAATTGCTCCACCGAATATTTGGGAAATGTTGTTAGTAAATGTTACGTTTTCGGCATTAACAATACCTCCGTATTGAATAAACATTGTTCCGCTCGACGTACTGTGAATACCATCAATAATTATATCGGAACTGATATTGAGTGTTCCTGAAACATCGAAGATTCTATTACTATTACCGGATAATTGTGAAATTGTCCTTTTTTGTCCATTAACATTGGAAATAACATTAACTATTCCATTGACAGAAAAAGAATAGTTTCCCCGCAAGGAAGTATCGACGTCATCATGAAAAATAAGAGTATCGTTATTCAATGTTGAGACGGCAGACCGCAACGCTTCAAGCGTCGTGTATTGTTGTCCCCTTCCGATATGATAATCGGTGGCGTTTGCGGTTTGGAGTTTGACCGCAAGAGTAATTAAAAGAGCAAAACTAATTGACGTGAACCAGAACGATTTCTGAGTCATGGGAGACTTCCTTGTCAACTTGGCGTTAATCCTGGTAATTTGTACAGACTGCGCAATGTCTGCGTTTCCGCCTATAAAACGGTATCATCTTAAACTATCGACTATCATTATTGATGGAGTTTAG
>JAIRTV010000153.1 GCA_031254675.1 Planctomycetaceae bacterium
TCGCAATACCACGCACGTCCAATGACGGCACTGATACAACAATTCCACCGGAATGGGTGGTCTGGCAAAAACCAACCCGCGTCGGAAAAAATGGGAATTATCTTGTTGGCGTGAGTCGTCACGTTCATCCAAAGTTTCACTCGAAATATCGTTCTGTTACGGAATTTATTCATTTCGACAATCTTGACCAAGATCCGCTGATCAAAAATCTTGTTGTTCGTTGGGTTATGACTGACGATAACGTGTTACATTCCGGTGTTCATTGTGAAGAACCGTCAATTGTCAAACTTCCTGATGGTCGGCTTTTTGTTGTTATGCGAAGTGGAACAGGCAGTCCGTTGTGGTCGGTCAGTAACGATAACGGCGAAACGTGGACGACTCCAAAAACGCTTCTAGTGAAAGATGGCGGTGATCCGATTCCGCATCCCATGTCGCCGTGTCCGCTCTACGATTGGAAAGGAAACGAAGCCGCAAGCGGATTGTATTTTCTCATGGCACACAATCGTTATGATAAATTCAATTCCAATCCTTGGCAAAATCGCGGTCCTTTGTATCTTTTTGCCGGTCGTTACAACAAAGATGCCGAGCAACCGGTTTGGTTTGATGGTCCCAAAAAATTTATTGAACGAAAAAGCGGTAATTCGTTTTATACCAGTACAACACAGTTAGACGGTAAAACGGTGTTATGGTATAACGATCAAAAATTTTATTTGCTTGGACGAGTGATCGGTGAAAACTTTTTCGACGGTCAACCTGATACGGAATTGTACAAACCTGGTACGGAAATTGATTTATCTTCGTATTCTCCGAAAAATCATGCGGACGGTAAACCAATTCGGTTTGGAACATCGCCAAAATTGGAACTCAAAAACGGAACCGAACAAGGAATTTTTAAACAAGGCGAAAAGATTTTTGCGAATAGAAATTACACGGTGATTCAATGTCCGAAAGAACTCACCAATAAAAAATTCGTTCGTAGTAACATCGAATCGGTAGAAGTTGTTTGCCGTGAAGGTGGAATGGTTTATGTTCTTACTCCGCTCAAAAATCGCAATCAAGACAGTGTTACGGAAACGCTTCTGAAACTCGGATTTGAAAAAGTCGCTCAACCGGAAACATTGCTTTACGAACGACTTCCTGACGCTATTGTTACACTGTACCAAAAAGAAATTCAGGAAGGTGAAACAATTAAATTGGGAAAATGGAGTCTTTTGATTTATTAACAGACGACTGAAAATCGAAGACGTCAGCAACATATTATGTAACCTGATTAGACAATCCACAAAAAAAGACGTTTTTAGAAGTTCCCTACCGATTCTTTAAAATTTCTTTTCGTTTTTGATTCAAAAATAGAGAACAAAAGACGATAACATTTCATCGCGTCAATACCAACACATAATCGTGTGAAGTAATTCCTAACTCGACAATTGAGTTTTCCGAAACTGTTTGGGAATTCATCCATTGACGAGTATCCAAGTCTAAAATTTTCAATTCGTATGGTGTATCCAGTGTGAAGTGTAACGCCAACGGCACAGGATTTTGTGTACGTAACGCAAATAATTCAAAAGCAGATGTTTTGTTTTCTGTTTCGTTTTTATAATCTGTTTTCATTACAGAAACTTTTTGGTAATTCCTGAGATAAATCAGAAACGTCTGTTCATTGGCAGTACGCATTGTTTTTACTTGATAACCTTCCGGTATTTTCAAAGGCGCAGGTTTTTTTGAAAAATCTTCCCGCGAAATATTAGCAACGGGTATTCCCTCCGCCTCTTGAGTGAGTACGAATCCCACTCCTGTTTCTAACGACCATGTTTCGATATTCAACAAGGCTCGATATTCGTCGCTCATCATTTTAGTACAAAAATGATGTTGCTTGTCGGTTGCGGAATGGTCGGGACACCATCGGCTTTCCGTAAATTGACAATTTTCGTTTCCTTTATTAGACGTTGCAATCATTTTGTCGATAATTGAACCAATATTGATTTTCAGTTCATTTTTGTCTAACGATAAATCGCGTTCATTCAGACTTTCGAACACATCACGAGCCATCACATATTCGCCGTAAGACGGCGCACGCCACGCAATACATCCGGGTGCTCCCGAAAGCATGGTAAACCACACCATATCTCGCATCAATAACTGTTCATAACGAGCGCGGGTAACATTTTTTCCGTTTTTAAGAACAGGCAACATCTCCTCTGTCATACCGGACAATTGCCATTCTCCATACATGGATACACCGGCTGACTGCACATAACGCAACGATATATCCGCAATTTGTGCAAAATCGGAACTTGGAGCGGTTCCGCAAATTTCAGGATAAATGTGCATTGAAAAGAGATTGATTCCTGTTTCGTTATACCATTGTATCGGGTCATGTCCCAAGATTCCCACGCCCGGATTACTGATACACACCGGCAAATCCGGTGCCAAGCGATGAATATGTTCCACCATTGTTCGTGTCCATGCGAGATATTGTTCCGTAATTTCCCAACGAAATGTTGTTCCCGGTTTGGCGTGAGGACCTGCCCAACCCAATTCGTTCGATAATTCCACCATAAAAATGTTCGGATTATTCCGTATCAAAGGAATAATTTCGTCCAGAAATTGTTTGTTACAGGCAATAACATCCGTGTCGGAAAAATAATCGTTATAGGAAACCAAATCATCCGGATTTTGCAGGAAACGGCGTTGATATTCTGGAGCGGCGGCAATCTCTTCCGGCGTGTACAACCGAATACCCCAATAACGGCGCGTATTCGGTTGACAATAAAAACTACACTCCATTTGACTAAAAAGACATAACTGTACTTTTAATCCGTATTCCGACGCAATATCAAAATATTTGAACATCGTCTTTAACAAAGAATGATTAACACGTCCTCCAATATCCAACCCTTCCCACGCAGAACCATGACTGTCTCCACGTGGAAACATACGGATGGCAGTATATCCTTGCGATTTCAGCGTTTCAAAAAAACGTCGCCAAACCGACACTGGCATCCGTTGAAATTCCAATAAATCAGTTCCGTGTTGCGATTTTGCTCCTTGCTGTTCGTTTGCCCACGAATCCTTGAAATATCCGCCGAAAAAACCTAACGGAAAATAACGACGCCCATCCTCATATTGAAAATAACCGTTCGTTAATGTTACTGATTTTGGCAACGGTTTCTGCAACGTCGGTGAAACTTCCTGCGCTGTTACAGAAAAAATCAGCGTTGAACTGAACAGAAAAAGAATCGGAAACAAAATTCGATAGAACATTTTCATTGTCATAAAAATTATTGTTATGAGTAAAATAGAACAACACAAAATTAACATAATCTTCATAGTTTACAAATATTTATAAAATATGTCAATTATGAAGATTATGTTAATTTTGTGTCATTAAGTATAAATTATTTTGATTTTCCGTTTCGATAGGCGGAAACATCAATCGTTAATTCAACACCGGGTTCTTGTACGACTAATTCAATGGGAGTTGTTTTTGAATCATAAAAAATTTCCGGTAAGGTGCGGTGTTCGGCGATGTATTTTTTTTGTTTTTCAAAAAACTCCTGTGATTTTTTGGGGTCGCGCGGTGCGTTTTCGGTGAACTCCAGCGGTATATCAATTCGTTCTCCCAGCGTAACACGGTAAGTTCCAATGGGAAGTCCGTTTTTGTGATAAGAACCGACAATCGTTCTTGCCACAGCATTCCCTGAAGAGTTTGTTTTGCCGTTTAATGTCCACGCACCTTGTCCTTCTGTGCATAAAAAGGAAACATCTATTGCCGGTAACGGTTTATTTTGATCCACAACACGCACAGTGCAAGGAACAACAGGCGGTAATCCTGGCGGCGGCGGTTGGGTACAACCGGTTAATAATGTCAAAATAAATGCACAATAAATAAATAATCGAATATTCATGATTATACCTTTCGTTGAAAAAAAATGGAAGAAAAACCGGTTAATAAATTATTCGCAACGATTTATTGGAATTTTCTGTTTACCGCCAACATGGAAATGATCATTTTTTTGTCGGCAATTTAAATTCTTGTGATATTTACAATTATTCTGTCCTGTTGGATGCTAATGCGTCAAATTCTGACACTTTAACATCCAACAAGACCGGGCAGTAAAGTCATTTTAATATTTTGGTAGTTACAAAGATGTCGTTTCACCGCCATCACGTGAACCCATTGCCCCCCAGACACCGAACGGTGAAGGACCAGTTGCTTCGAGACCACCCCAAGTATCACCAGTGCCGGTATCAATTGTTTCCGAAATAAACCGAACGGAACCGTCCGCTAATGATGCGTTTACTCCACCAGTATGATTACTGGTCGGAGCAATGATGGCTACTTCCTGTAAAACACAAGCGGGACCGTTAGGAGGAAGAATCGTGTGGAAACCAAGATACTCTTGTTTTCCGAACCACAAGCATTTGCCACATCGACTTACACAATAAGAAGAATGAGCGGATTTGTAGTCTCCTCCGCTATCAACCGTGCTCATACAAGCGGCTCGGCTACTCACATAACGAGTTCCTCGTGCTGCGCCATCAAAAGGTGCAGCCGCAGGCATCTGGCGAAGCGTATGCGTTTTAACCCGTCCCAACTCGGCACTACCACTCATAAACGAATCGGAAAGAGTGCGTTCCGAAAAGAACAGCGTATTACTGGTTCCATCTGTTAGTGCAGCAAGATTATACCACGACTGATAACCAAAACATCCACGAAAATATTCGTCTTCATAGGATTCCCAGCCGGTAGTAGAATAGGCTCTACCAAACACATTGGAATTATCCCCAAGATTCATGCGATAGTTGGTATGCGTAGAAGCGATATCCGGTTTCGTTTGACCTCCCGAAGAAGGACAAAGAAATGCCGGAAGAACAATAAATCGTGGATCACCGGGTACTGAACCATCCCATTCATTGCTAATATTGGTCCAGTCTCCTGGATAAAGCGGTTCTTCTTGCGGTAACGATTTAAGAGCATTATACTGACTTTCCAATTCCAGAAATGGAAAGATATGGACGATCCCAGAATTTGTACCCCATGTATGATAAGCATCGGCAGTAGGGGTCGCTTTGTGAGCGTCAATCCATGTGTGTTTTGACGAAAACGCATGGAGAGTACCGTTGGTATCGTGGTAGTTGTGTGATGCAAGAGCCAGTTGTTTGAGTTTATTCGTACATTGCATTCGTCGTGCTGCCTCGCGCGCGGCTTGAACGGCTGGCAACAGAAGAGCAATTAACACGCCAATAATCGCAATCACAACAAGAAGTTCGACCAACGTAAAGCCGAATCGCAAAGAAGGTGAAAGAGTTGAGAATTTTGTGGAAAAACGTCGAAAAATCGACCACTTTCCACTATCTGTTCTCAACTTTTTACTCCATATAGCCCCCCCCCCCCCTGGCTTACGTAATTTGTCCATTTTAACATTTGACTTTTCGCAAAAAATATTGCCAAAAAGCCGACAACACATTTCACTAAATTTTCCATCGTTATTCTCCTTATTTTATAAGGCTTTACAAAATTCATCGCGAAACGCTTGCCGAAATACGACAAAATAAACGCAACACGATTAAACTAAGAATCGAGTTTATACGGAATCAAGAAAAATGTCAAGCGGAATTTTTACTTTTAAAAAAAATTTCCAGTAATTATTTTGTGGAATTTTCTTTAAAAGATCAACCTCTGATGGGTCACCTTCTGCAGAAAGGTTATTTCGGCGAAATATCACTCGTCATGATGTTAGCGATAGTCGACTTAACTTTGTGAAAAAGAAATGTCGAAACTAATAACTGGACTTTTGCAAAGTTGTGTTTCACACTGTAAATCAAAGGGTTTGAAACATTGAAATCACCCGAATTTGCTATATTATTGTATCGTATATTGCGTTTATAAAAATTGTTCTAAAAATCAATATGTTGAAATATCAAGGGTTTTACAAATATCGTTTCTTTAATGGTTATGTTTTTTTGTTTCATAATATTCAAAAATTGAGCAAAATTGGATTATAAGTCCTTTTGATATAACTAGTTATAAAATTTGCAAAAGTCCAGATTTAAGGTTTGGTGATGAGTTAGACAAACAAGAGTTTTCAATCCTGTCAATACAACCGGACACAATAATCGAATTTTCACCACCAGCTGAAGCCGATGAAATCAAAGCACCGTGAGTTACGGGCTGAAGTCCTTTCGCTCACGGATAAACGTCTTACGTTTAAGACTCCTTGAAATCCATGTTAAGTGGGAAGAACTTTGACTGAAAATTCAAACGAACCTTTCGTCAAACCCGTCTGACAAGGGCAAAACCTAAAGGCGAAGGGTTTTAGATCCATCGCCGTGACAATAAAAAAAAGTAAGGTTTAGAGAAAAGATCTGATTTATTAATTTTGTGGAAGATATCAGAATTGATAAGATAGATAAACTGGGCGCACATGGACTCGAACCATGGACCTCGGCCTTATCAGGGCCGCGCTCTAACCAAACTGAGCTATGCGCCCAAACAAATACAAGACACATATAATACATAATTACAACAATCAGGCAATCGGGGGGGTCATAAAAAAATTCCGGCTACTCTGCTCCAAAACTCTTTCCCTTTAACGAAATTCTCCTCCATTCCTTAATTCTACCGCCCTTCAACAGGAACAAAGTATCAACGATTAAAAGTGTTGTGTCTATTTTGCATGTTATCAGTAAACGAGACTCGCCAATCGAGCCGGTCCAGCAACTTCAATATCTTCCGAAATATTTTGACCCAATGAAAAAAAACGAAGCGGTAAACGATTCGTCTTGAGAAATTGATAAATATCCGTTAAACCAATCGCTTCATCTAATTTCGTAAACGTTAAATCTGTTGGAGCAAGCGGTTCAAAACGATGAAATATTTCCGTGAGTGCGGCGGCATGAGTTGTTGCGGAAAATAGAAGATGAATTTCATCAAGCTTTGCCGCATCGAACATGGTTTTAAGCGTTTGCAATTTCATCATATTTTTTGGATTTGTTCCTGGAGTATCAAGTAAAATCAAATCACATGTTTCTAAGCGGGCTAAAGCGGTTTTCATTCGAAACGGTTCCGAAACAGTTTCTATGGGCAGTCCCAACATTTCGGCATATTTTCCGAGTTGCTCTGTTGCCGC
>JAIRTV010000024.1 GCA_031254675.1 Planctomycetaceae bacterium
GATCCAAAGTATTGTTTTTCTTCTCTTTCGACATAAATTTGTTTCATTTAATTATTGGAGATTACAACTCATGAAAAAAAATAGGAAATTCGATAACAGATTAAGTGTTCTGCTTTTTCTGGTATTAGGTTTAACCGGTTTGGCTCAAGAAAACGAAATTGCCAACGTGTTACAACCATACGTTGATTCGGGCGAAATGCCCGGTTTTGTAACATTGTTGGCAACGAAAGACAAAATTCTACAAATTAACACAATTGGTTATGCAGATGTTGCTGCCCAAACGCCAATGAATAACGATACAATTTTCTGGATTGCCTCGTCATCAAAACCATTGGCAGCGGCGGCGGTGATGATTTTGGTTGATGAGGGAAAGATTGATCTTGACGAATCGATCGCAACTTATCTTCCGGAGTTTCGCGATTTGAAACTCGCAGTCCCCAATGACGACGGAACAATTTTGTTGAAAAAACTCGCGAAACTTCCCACGATTCGCCAATGTCTTTCTCATACTGGCGGTTGGAGATTTCTTTCGCCGTACATGCAACGATTTGGGATTGATTCCCTTCCTCCGGTTCGCGCCGCTGAAACTTATGCCATGCTCGCCTTGAATTACGAACCCGGTACGCAATATCTTTATTCCAATATTGGTATCAATATTACTTCGGCGGTGGTCGAAAAAGTTTCCGGTTTGCCGTTTGGCGAGTTTATGAAACAGCGAATCTTTGAACCGCTCGGTATGAAAGAAACAACTTACGTTCCAACTTCGGAACAAGTCAAACGGATTGCCAAATCATACCGTTACGACAACGAGAAAAAATCGCTTCAAGAAACGAAAATTCATTTTTTGACTTATCCGCTTGACGATCCGCATCATCGTTATGCGGAGGCGGGCGGCGGAATTTTTTCCACGGCGCCGGAAATTGTCCGTTTTTTTCAGATGCTTGCCAATGACGGCAAATTTCAAGGAAAACAAATTTTGACCGTAAAATCGGTTGAAGAAATGCGAACAAAACAAACCGGCACGTATGGTTTGGGACTTGGACTGTTTGGCGATTTTTACGGTCATGGAGGTGCGTATGGTAATGACGCGGTGATTCACAAACCAACCGGTCATATTGCGATTTACATGGTACAAGTTACCGGTGTTCCCAAACAGAACGAAGCAAAACAACAGTATCAAAAAGCGTTACAAACATTTTTGAAATGATTACAATACGTCGGTTTGTTTGCTATCAAAAAATATCTGCTAGAACGTATTCGAAACTGTTACGAAGTCATTTGACAACTACTTTTCATTGGAAGAGTGCTAAATTATTTCTGAAGAATATGTGCTTGAATAATAAAATAGTGGAAAAAAGGTAAAACTAATACAATAATCTCGTTTATGTGAGTTTTATTCCCTGTGCTTATCTAAGAATTGAAATAACTTAGAATTTCAATACGATAATTAAATTAGGAACAAATTTTTCAGAATGTAAAATTAAGTTGCCGCCAAAGAGCGACAATGATAACTGATCGTTATTTTTGTGGTACCCCTATCTTGTCGGTGTGGTACTTTTCGATTAGAATCAGCACTCTTTACATGTTGGAGATCACTTCACTTTATTGATTTTTGGGACGTGTTCCAAGACGATGAAAACTCATCGAGTTGTTCTCCGCAAAATTTGATTTTCAATTGATTAGATTTTATGATTAAAAAATATTTGTTTTATTTATTTCGTTGGCAACTTTCAACTCCGATTTTGGCTCTCGTTTTATGGACGTTGCGAGGTTATAACGACTGGATAGTGACGGTAATCGCCAATTTGTTGGGCGGTTTAATCTTTTTTTGGGTAGATCGTTTTATCTTCCGAGTCGAATACCGAAATCCTTTATGGGAAATCAAAGATGATATCGTTTGTGTCAACTGCGGGAAAATCTGTAAAGGTTATCGTTTGGTCAAAACCTCCAACTATGACCGACTCAACGATAAACATCCCGAATTTCGTTGCGAAATATGTTCCGAAGAAAAAATCAAACAACTCAATAATCGTGGCGTTATTGTGTAATATTATGTAATATTTCGTAACGAATTAAAATGTAATGAGTCCATCAATTATTCTTTTCAATTTCCGTTTGAAATTTATTTGAGTTCATGTTGACTCTTATTGATCAGTTGGTTGTGAAGCAACCGCACCGAACACCGGAATTTACCGTACAAGATAAGGAGATTCGGACGATTTTGTGTCCGCAGATGGCACCGATTCATTTTGCGTTGATGCAAGCGGTTTTTGAAAACCATGGTTGTCGTTTCGAAATTCTGCCCGAAGTTGACCGTAACGCTATTGAAGAAGGGTTGCGGTATGTCAACAACGATGTTTGTTATCCCGCCATCGTTGTTGTCGGGCAACTCATTCAGGCAATGAAATCCGGTCACTATGATCCTGATCAAACCGCTTTAATGATCTCGCAAACATGTGGTGGTTGTCGGTCAACAAATTATGCTACTTTCTTGAAAATTGCCGCGGCTAAAGCCGGTTTTCATCATGTACCGATTATTCCGTTCAGTGTTGATATTGCCAACGGTAACACAAAAGGAATTAACGTCAACTTCAAAATGTTGAAAAAAATGTTTCTTGCCTTTTTGTACGGCGATTTACTGTTGACACTTTCTAATCGTTGTCGTCCTTATGAAACTGTTCGGGAAGCGACCAACTCCTTGGTTGAGAATTGGATTGCACGGTTGCGGCACGAAATACTTTGCAACAAAAATAATCGCGTTACGGATTTTGCCGCTCAAATTGTCCATGATTTCGATGTTCTGGAGCTAAACGAAGAACAAATTCGTCCGCGAGTGGGAATTGTCGGAGAAATTCTTGTCAAATATCATCCCGAAGCCAACAATCATTTAATTTCTCTGATTGAACAGGAAGGCGGAGAAGTTGTTGTTCCGAATATTCTTGATTTTATGTTATACTGTTTGGTGTCGAATAAACAACGAAAACAGTATTCGCATGTTCCTTTTTTTGCCGGATTGAAAAGTTCGATTGGGGCGTGGCTTATTGAACATCAACGAAATAAAGTGCGAAACATTCTGAAAAAAAGTCGTCGGTTTACGCCAATGGGAACGATTCGTCATTTGGTTCGGTTAGCCGAACCAATTGTTTCCATCTGCAATCACACCGGCGAAGGTTGGCTTCTCACTGCCGAAATGGTCGAACTCATTGAAGAAAATGTTCCCAATATTGTTTGTGTCCAACCTTTCGGCTGTTTGCCCAATCATGTTACGGGAAAAGGCGTTCTGAAAGAATTGCGTTCGCGTTACACTCAGGCGAATATCACGACAATTGATTACGACCCCGGTTCGACCGAAGTTAATCAATTAAATCGGATTAAATTGCTTATGGCAGTTGCGTTACGGAATAGGCCGAAATGAAAATGATAAAAAATGTTCAAATAATCAAATGTTGCTAACAACAAGAATTGGTCTTTTGTCCTATTTCCAAGAATTTTCCGTTTACCGTTTAACATTGCCCAGGCAACTGTTTTTGGAGAAGTTTTCGAAACGGTTCTTCGCCGGAAAGAAACCGAATGTTGATCAATACGGCATGAACAGGAATCGTACCGGAAACAAGATGTTCGATTTTAACAAAATCCTTCATCGTGCAAAGAATCGAATCAACATTTTCTTGCTGTGCTTTTTTTTCTAAATGGTTTATGTCTTCCGTATTGAATTGATGATGGTCTGGAAAAGGAATCAATTCGACTATTTCCGCTTCGCAATGTTCTAGTGTTTGGCGGAACGCATTGGGATTGCCAATACCGCAGAACGCCAATATCCGCTTGCCGCGAATTGCAGAAATTTCCGTTTCTGTTTTCGTTTGGTTTTGAGTTTGAGTTTCTGTATGATTTTTTGAAATGGAAAGAAGTGATTGCGGTTCGTGAACGATTTCGCCCCAAAGAATGTTGGGTGCCAATATTTGTACACGATCACGAATTTTCCGGCGTTGCGTTTCATCAATCAAATCAGCGCGAGAAAGGAAAACAACATTTGCCCGACGCAATGAAGTTACCGATTCGCGAAGCATTCCGCGTGGAAAAATATGTTCATAGCCAAACGGTTGCAACGCATCCAGCAAAACGATATCAAGATTTCGAGCAATTCGTCGATGTTGAAATGCATCGTCGAGAATCAACAAGTCAATGTTTCCGGAATCAAGAAAATCCTGTGCAGCGGCAATTCTGTTGCGATTAAGGCGGTGGGAAACGGACGGCAAACGGAAGGCGAGTTCGAGAAATTCATCATTGACACCGTTGCCTGATTGCCCGTAGCCCCGACTGATAATACCGGGTTGGAGTTCCTGATCGAGAAAAAAACGACCAAGCCACGCAACCAATGGTGATTTACCGGTTCCGCCGAGCGTTAAGTTGCCGACGGAAATAATTGGTATCGGTAATTGATAAGTTGGCAAAACGCCGGAATCATAAAAGAAATTCCGTAATAATGTTACGGAGAAATACGGCAACTCCAGCAAATTCAGCAATCCGCGAACCGCCCTTGCCGCCAATCCTTGCTGTTGACCGCTAACTAATTCCCGAAACGTATTCGCATCAATCGGTGTTGACATAAATTTTGATTGAAATTTTAATCTAAATTATTTCTATTTTGATAGTTTTGTTTTTTCTGCTGTTTTGATATGTTGTTCGATTTCTTCCGGTGATGAATTTGTTTTTGTGACACGAGCGTAAAGGTCTCCCAATGCAAGCCCCATACAAATATGACGACTGAAATCATTCGATGGATTTTTGTATTCGGATATAATAGCGGGAATAATATCCGTTCCTTTTTTTTCCAAGTCTTTGAATGACTGTAAGGTAGAATACGGTGCTATTTTGCCACGACATTCCCAGTCATCCGGTGGATAAGTCTCTATTATTTCACGCAACATTAACTTAATGTTTTTTTCTAAATTTTCATGTTGTGCAAAAATAATGTTTGAGCAAAAAACAAACGGCAAGAATAATAAACATGAAAACCAAAATACTCGCATTGGGATACCTTTTGACATAATTGATCTCAGTTAGGCATAAACAACAATTATTTGTAATAATGTTTCATATTGCCGTACGCAGCTCTTGTTACGCCCTCTTCAAACAGTTTTGCGTGATGTTTTCTGCGATTGCCAAAAGTTGTTGACGAATTGGTGTTATTATTGATTCCAGATGGGAATGGGCGGCAAATATTGGAAAGGATTGAGTCGTTGCCAAGGAGTTGGCGAAGCGGGTTGTTGGGGCGGCGCGGAAGGCAACACCGGAACCTCAAACCGCACCGCCGCAATAGTTATATCGTCAATATGAACTTCGCCCAAACCTTGTAACCCAAACGTTACATAATAATTGCCGTCCGCTGGAATATTGCGGTAAAACGCGAATTCCCGCCAAGTTCCTGTTTCCAGAAATCGCAACGCCAACGATTCCCCGCCCAGCGAATCGAAGATCATTAAACCATCCACCGTTGATTCCAACCGCCGCGGAATACGAATCCAACCACTCACACAAATCATTTCGCCCAAACGAACCGGAATTGGAGGAGTTGTCATCCAAATGGGCGCCGTTTCCAATTGTGCCGGTTTGTCCGCCGAACCCGACGGCAACACAACCATCTGCAACCCCTTTTGACCGGATCGTTTGGCATTCGCAACCGTGTCCCGTTTCGGAGAAGCAACCCCATCAATACGATGCGAAACCGTTTCCCAACCCGCTTGAGTCATTCGGTACAAATCTTCCATGTCACCACAAAGTAACCGGTTTTCGCCCAATGTTGCGCCGTTAGTTCGCTGGTAAGCCGTCAGATAATAAGGCAATGTCGCAAATGTTACTGAAACAGGCGTCATACAAAGATTGAGTTCGTGCCGTGTTGCCTCCAACAACATTTCCCGCGCCACCACACGAAGCCCCCGCGTTGCAATCTCCGCCTGAAGATAAGCACGCGCATAATCCGGCGGACGACGTTGCGCAAGATTTTTCGCAAGATCAATTGCACTCTTTGTCGTGTTTACCATTGTTTCCTGCTCTTTGACTGCAATAAGCGGTAAATTGTCTTTGGGATGAATTGGAATCGTTTTTGTTTCGGCAGATTGTTTCAACACGGAAAGAACTTGTTCGGTTGCGGCTAACTGCAATTCCGCAAGACGACAGGCTAAATACGCCGCACGAGGTCCAATATCTTTTGCCCGTTTTCCGATATTGGCGTAGATTGCATCGGCTTCGCCAAAAAAAATCAACGAATTAAGATTCGCTTCCGGCAACTCAATCTGAACTCCACCCGCAACCCGCTTCGTGTCAATCGGATAAAGACCGCCAGGAACCAAATGATAAGCGTCATAAGTTTCAGGAATCCCCGAAATAATATATTTGACATTGCCGACAATCGCCGCACTGAGAACTTGTTGATTGCGATTTTCCTGCCAAATCGGAATCAGTAACCGCGAACGACCCGATTGAATCACCGCACTCGACATTGGACGACGATTCGATTTTACCAACGCCGATGAGACATTGCCCGCCGCAAACCATTCTTCAATGAGTTGGAGTTGCCAATTGAGCAATTCGAGTGATGTTCGACGAAATTCACTTTCGGGATCGTTGTTTGTGAGCGGTGTGTTCGACGTGAATAAAATTCCATGCGCTCCTGTTGCCAAAGCTAAATAAACTTGCATCCGCAGTTGTTCATAAGAAAAGGGGCAAATTGATTGCGGATTTCCTTCAAACATAGTCCATTGGTCGGCAAGTTTTTGTGATGGTTGTGTTTGCACCGTACACCAAAAGGGCGTGTCCGGTCGCGCTAACAATAAATAGGATTGCTGCCAATCTCGCAACGCCAGAAAATCCAACGACGACAGAAGTGGTTCGCGTCGCATCATTAAAATATCGGCAATCCGGCTGTATTCGCGAACTCCGCTTCGTGCCGTACAAAGAACCGGACGCCGCCGAACCCGATCCGCGCTTTGCAACACCGAAACCCATTGCGAATAAGCCGTATGATTTGGTTGCGTACACTCGTCGCCAAGATTCCACGCTAAAACATTGTCAAAAGACGAATCAATTACTGTTGCCCCTAACGAAGAATGTTGTGCGGAGGTTGCCGGATTGAATTTTGTGGCGGTTGCCAATTCGGACGGACCGGGCGGCGGACAGATCAACCAAATTCCTGCGTTTTTTGCTTCTTGCAACAGCGCTGTGGTGGGACGTTCTTTAACCCATGCTGCGTTAAATTCGAGTTGGCGCAAAAAAGTCAACGGTTCGCCGTTGTACTCGACCGCACGAACTCCAATTGGAATATCGTCAACAGAAAGAACTTGATCCGAAAGACGAATCGGCAACAACGATGCCGGTGAAATATTTTGCGATTGTTGATTTGTCAACGAAAACCGAATTTCATCTTGCTCCGAAAACACGGAACGCGCCAATTTGTCCGGTAGATTCAGTGAAGTTGGCGGCGGTGTGGTTGGTGAAGGAGGAGTTGGCGAATAGGGAATGATTGTTGTGTCTGTGGTGTTGATACGAATGTTGGTTGGTGTGTTGAGTTCGGTTTTCCTGCCAACGTCGGAAGGAGAATTGCCGGAGACCGGCGTGGCTCGCAAGGGCAACGAAGGACGGTTGGCGAGCGGTGAAATCCATTCGGTATTGCCGCCCGAATTTTGTAAGCGGGTTGTTTGAACATACACTGACTTCAAACCGGCTTCGATTTTGAATCCGTCAAAATTAATCGGATCAAAACGCGGAGGGAATGATGTTTGCCTTTCGAGTTCGCAACGATTCAGAATGACGTCGGCAACAACGACATGACCAACAACTTCAAGAGAATCAACCCAAAGAACTTTTGAGGTTTTTGATGTTGGTGAAGTCGGTGAAGTTGGCGATGTAGTGGTTGGGGTAGTGGAAGTGGTTGTTGGTGCCGGTTCGACAAAAAGAACAATTTGCCGAACATATTTATCGCGTAAATCGAGATTTATTTTGAGTTCGGCGCGGAGTAATTTTCCTAGTCGTTCTGCTTGTTGAAATAAGGTTGAATTGCCGTTTTTGTCCCAAAAGCCGAGTTTTTCCCAATTTCCTGATCCGGTGTATTTGGTGCCGGTGACGAGATACGAGATAGGTTTTCCTGTTTCGGGGTGAGTGGTGTTTGGCAACACGATTTGGGCGCCGAGAGCAATTCCTGCTTGATTCGATTGAACGCAAAGAGTTGGCGAAAGATCGTCAATGACCAAAGGAAACCCAATTGCGTGACCAAGAATAACACAAGACTCGGTCGGCAATGAAAATTGCAACAATTCCGATTTTTGCCCTTGCCAAGGTTGAAGTGATGAACGTTGTTGATGGGTTAGAGTTCCTCGTCTTTCGGAATGCAATATCCGCCAATCGGGAATCTCCGTTTCGAAATATTCTGCCCATGTTGGTTGAACTGGTTGTGTTTGCCCCAACGCGGGTTGATTATTCTCGGTTTTGCAAACAGCAACAACGATTGTTCCCCAAACAATCACAACAAAAAGACGGAAATTCCAAAAAACAATCCGTTGTCTAGCCATAACAATATGATTCTTGATCAATTGTGGTTGACGATCAATAAAGAAAACAGTCAACAAAAAAAAACACTGATCATTTCCGGCGGCTTCAACAAATTCCGCCAACAAAATCACAAGCAAAATAATTGAGCAAAGTAATAAAGTAATTCAGTGAAGTAATGTTGACGAATCATAGCAATTTTGCGTTGTTGGGTAAAGAACAAAAAGTTCGGATTGATTTGGCGTAATGGTTTTTAATTTTTCTTTCTTTTTTTTCTCTTTCTCTGTGTATTCTGTGTTTTCGGTGTCCGAATAAAATGACCGCCCAAATCAGTATTCGAGTGCAATATCTTATATTGGGGCGAGGTCAACGAAAAGGTTTCATACAGTTGTGTTGATTTTGCGGTTATTTCCGGATTGAAATCGTTTTATTCCGTGTTCGGAGGAAAACTTTTCGGAATCGTCCAGGACAGAAAAAGAATTGTTCGTTTCCAGACACGGATCATTCGTGTCCAAAAACGGACTGTCCGCAACTCCAAAAAAACTCTTGGGAACGCCAAAGGTAGGTGATGTTGCCTCAAAGGTGGGTGATGTTTCGCCGAAACATCACATCGGCGAAAGCCGATTAGTCCCTGTTTCCGGCTGGCAATCAGATTCCAAACCATTTGGCAATACAAATTGCCGTCCGTAAACAGAGGCGAGTTGCCTAACGGCAACGCAACCT
>JAIRTV010000057.1 GCA_031254675.1 Planctomycetaceae bacterium
GTAAAAAGTTTGTTTGAGTTTTCAGTTCAAGTCCTACCGTTTAACGTGAATTTCAAGGAGTCTTAAACGAAAGACATTTATCCGTGAGCGAAAGGACTTCAGTCCGTAGCTCACGGTCATTTGATTCCACCGGCTTTAGCCGGTGGTGAAAGTTCAATATCATACAGATAATTTTAAGTGATTTCAAAGTTCGTGGACAAGCACACCGTTGCGTGTACATAAACCTAATTGTCAAAGATCATTTGGCGGGAAAAATCATCGCTTATTTTTCCTCCGATTTTACTTTTTTGTCCTGCGCTTTCGGCTCGTCAGCCGGACGTTGGGCAGGATCGACAATATTCTCTTGACGCAACTTAACCTCCTCCATTTGTGGAACAACTCGTGTAAAATAAGAGTAAATTATTATGCCCAATATGAATAATATGTACAATATCAACCATAACCAATCTAAAACATATGAAAAAAATGCTTTTTGTTTCTTATCTGACATTTAAGTAGCGGTATTATATGATTATTGGTTTGTATCCCATCCAATGATGCCTTTTTTGTGATATCCAAAGTACGTATCAGCATTATATACAAATGGCATTCCACTCGACCAAGCATCAAATACAAATGCATGGTCTTCACCTTTTAGACCAACAGAAACAAATGTATGCATAAATTCAGCAAGGGTAATATCTCCAAATGGCGTGTAGTTGCAATGCTCCATCTTTTCCCAATACTGACCTGTCGGAATGGAAGCCAGAGTATGATTGGCCCATTGTTCACATTTTACATCGGAGTTCCCTCTGTTGGTCATCCATGCAGATATAGGATTTCTATTTGTAATACCGTACCATGCATCATCTGAAATACCTGAAAGTAGATTACGGTCTTTTGCAAATGTTTGAATACCATTAACATACGCAATAGCAATATTTTTTGCTTCGACCTTTGCTGCGACTTTTTGTTCTGGTGTCAAAGCACTCTTATCAACATGATTCTGCAAAACTTCATACACATTATCAACCAAAATAGATTTCTGTATGTTCTTTGTTCCGTCAGGAAAACTTCCATTAACCCATAGAGGGCGAAAATCAAACCCTAGTGCTGCGATCATTTCATATAGTACCATTGTCGATAGATTTCCAACAATTCCACTTAATAAAGTTACTGTAGTTCGAAAAAGTGAATATTGTGCAAAAGCATATATTTTGCTTGCAAGAAATCCACCAGTAGCAAGGTCTTTGCTGTCTTTAGCAGCATTTAAACCTTTATACATAGCAAATCCAACTAAAAAACCTGCCAATCCAGCAACAACAAACTCGCCACTCGGATCAATCCTATTAACAGGATCAGCATGAGTGTACAGATATTTATGGAGCGATTGTGGATCATTCAGATTTCCAAAGAACGGGTCAAGGCGATTAAACCTTCCGGTTGCCGGATCATAATATCGTTGCCGTAAATATTGTTGCCCGATTTTCGAATCGAATTGTTCACCGCTGTACAGGAATTCAGTTAACGCTACAAATGGGTCAAAACCGATGGCGTTACCGTAAGCATCGAGGGCATAGAGTTCAACGATTGTACCAGCAAGATCAGTTAAGACTCTGGTACTTCCGTGACCGTCGAATGTGAAATATAACTCTTGTTCTGTACCGTTTTTAATAGTGATTTGACTGATTCGGTTACGTCCGATAATGTATGTTATGTTCGGTTAGCGCAACATTTTTTCGCATTATAACGATTTTAACGGGACAACAAAATCCCTTTTACCGCTACAAAATATGTTTTCTTATCTAATTGTCAAAGATCAAAAATTTATCGTATCAGCATCTATTGTTTTGATTTGTATAATCAGTGTACAGTTAAATTGAAAAAAAATCAAGTAAAAAATTCCCCAGCGTTCGCGGGGTGGTGTGCTAATTTCGCTAAACGAGGTGGGCAATGTTTCGTCAAGAGATTGCCTACCTGAAAAGAAACAAAAATTCCACTAACTATAATTGCCAACTTTTCAAAAAAGTTGTTGAAACGGTCATTTCAGAACATCACCCACAATATAAGCAATCACAAAAATAAACGCATGAAAGCGAAATGTTCCTGTCTTAGAGAAGGTCAGAGAAAAGGTCTATTGCAAGCGGTTAATCATGTCTTCCAGCAATTCGCAAACCGCAAATCACTCTTCCGCATTGCACAACCCAACATCACATCACAAAATCAATGGACATTCGTCGTCAATACCAAGCGTAAACTGGAGTTCGTGAAAACGTTGCCAATATTCGCTTCGCGTCGAATGGATGTGTTCGGTTTCCGTCAAAAAACGTATCGTTTCGTTATTGGGAATCCGATGTTGTTGCAAGATCGATTGAAATGTCCGCTGATTTCGCGCATAAATAATCAACATTTTGTGTTCGTCAAACTGAACCTCAACCGGAATAGACGGATTAAGCACCGCAATACCAGTACAACCATCATTGAGAAGCATTTCCTCAAAGTCGTACAAAAAACTCTTCAGAATAGGAAGATCCATCGCCTCCCGATAAAGATCCGTATGAGAATCTCCATTGCGTCGATGACTGGTCTCCAACACAACATCAACCGTATCACCAAGCGGATCCAGAAGATCAAGAAAAGTCTCAAAAAGTTGTTCCGCAGACACAGAAACAAGAATAACCGGTATCGAAGTTTGCGTCCAATCATCCCAATAACAATCATGCCGATAACCTTGCTCCGGAACAACACGAAGATCAAACGAAGGACGAATCGCTTTGGTCAAAATAAAATCACCGTATGTTGAAGTCGATAAATGAGATTCAATTTCCAATTTCGGAAGCTGTTCAAAGTTGCGGTGAGCCATAATTGGTGAATTGTCGCCAATCATATTACGATAAAATTGTTTCAGGAAACCCATGAGAATAATCAATTGATAAGGGTTAAAATTCCGATTGTTGGCATGTCGTTGTTAACATGTTGTCAACATAGTCGCAAACCGACAAGGTTGCGGTTCTCAGTCAAGCAATGTCGTTCTTCCGGCAACAATGACAAAACACTCAAAAGAAAAAATCGATTTGTTACTGTTTGTCGCTATGTCCTAATGTAGGTCATGAAAAAGACCCAATACACAGAAACATCGCATTTTCGCAAAATTGTCGGAATCAAAATGTCCGCACAATTGGTTTTGCTAATAAAATTATTACGAAGTGACTTCCCAGTGTTCGCTCAAGCATCGCAAATAATTCGTAAACTATTCAGCAACATTTGATTTAAATATAAATGAAATTAACAACCTTTCACCAAAAAATCGTCTATCTTACAATTTACGCATTCGCCGATAATTACCCAATTTTTCAAAACAATCAAGAATCAACAAAGAAACCACCACTAATAGATGTTAATTTTGAAAAAATACAAAGATTTTGCGGATAATAACGATTTTATGGTCGATATAGAAAATAGTCGAAAAAATTTATCAAAATCAATCTTTGGTAAATGTATTTCCAATATCCCCCCAATTTTGATTCGGCTATGAAACGTTCCATTTTAGTTTTGTGGTGTTTTTCTTTAATTTTTCCGGTGTTTTGCGTGATCAATTCTGTTGGTTGCCGGATGTGCGGGACACAATATGATTATTGTATGCCTGCTTATACGGGACGAACGGAAGATTATCGCGGTTGTGATTCGCTTTACCGTGCCGGTTCGATTTTCAATTGTTACGGTGAGGAAGTCGTGGATAGCGAGGGACAAATCATTCGGGCAACCAATGCCGGCAATTTTGGTGTTACGTTACCGATAGACCGTTTTCGTAGCTCACCGTCTCAATTGGAACCACGTTCGGGAACACAAATCGGAAAACCACAACTACCACCAACTCCAAACGGGAATAATGATAATAATATCGAAGAACAAGAACAAACAATACCGGGAATTGAAGATTTGCTCCAAAATAACACGCCAATAAAACCGGCAATTCCAACTGTTCGTCCCCCCGTTACACGCCAGATCTCTGCTGAAACTGTTCCGTTTTCGGCACAATCAGGAGAACCAACTTTCACAATAGAAGATTTACGACAATTAGATCCTACGGTTACGGATATTAAAATTTTGAATGTTGAAGATGTCGTCAACGCAAAATAATTGATCGGTTAATTATTCAGTGGAAATTTTATTTGCTCCCTTCCAAAGATATTATTAGTAGTAGTGGTAGTACAACGTTAAGAGCTTGGTCTTTGTGAAAACTTGAGAATCTGGTAAACTTATCGGTTTGATTTTTCCTTTCCGTTGTCTTTCAGGAGGTTCTCATGAAAGACCAAGCCGTCGGAACACCCCGAAATCTTCCTAACATTCGTCGATTCTTTAAATAATAAACTTCTATCTTGATTACCATGTCTGATATTCCAGAACCGCGTTCGTTGAATTTTATTGAGCAAATTATTGAGGACGATCTCAAAGCAGGCAAAAACAGCGGGCGAATCGCAACTCGTTTTCCGCCGGAACCCAATGGTTATCTTCATATTGGACATGCGAAAAGTATTTGCCTGAATTTTGGTCTGGCAAAGAAGTATGGTGGTGATTTTACGCTTCGTTTTGACGATACCAATCCTTCCAAAGAGGAGACAGAATATGTTGAATCGATTATTGAAGACGTACAATGGTTGATTGGAGAAGATTTGACCGGACGAATTTGTTACGCTTCGGATTATTTTGAACAAATGTATGTTTGGGCGGAGGAATTGATCCGAAAAGGTAAAGCTTATGTTTGCGATCAAACGCCGGACGAGATGCGTGACAATCGCGGAACGCCGGACAAGCCCATGAAACCCAGTGCCGGTCGGGAATTTCCGCCGGAAAAGAATCTTGAATTGTTTCGGAAAATGCGTGCCGGCGAGTTTGCCGAAGGAGAGCGGACGCTTCGTGCTAAAATTGATTTAGCGTCACCGAATTTCAATATGCGTGATCCGGTGATGTATCGGGTTGTGAATGCGGAACATCATCGCACCGGAACAAAATGGATGATTTATCCGATGTATGATTGGGCGCATGGTCTTGAGGATTCGATTGAAAAGATTACTCATTCGATTTGTACGCTGGAATTTGAACATCATCGTTTGTTGTACGATTGGTTTCTCGATAATCTTGACAACATTTGGCGACCTCATCAATATGAATTTGCGCGTTTGAATTTAACTTATACGGTGATGAGTAAAAGGAAGTTGTTGGAACTTGTCAAGGGGCAATTCGTAACGGGTTGGAGCGATCCCCGAATGCCGACAATTTGTGGACTTCGGCGACGTGGTTACACACCGGAAGCGATTCGGGCATTTTGCCGAGAGATTGGTGTTGCGAAGATGAACAGCATGATTGATGTCGTTAAACTGGAGAATGCGATTCGTGAAGATCTTAACAAACGAGCGTTGCGGCGAATGGGAGTTTTGCATCCGATCAAATTGATTATCGACAATTACCCCGAAGGCAAAACGGAGCAACTCGAAGCCATAAACAATCCCGAAAATGAAACTGATGGTACGCGATTGGTTCCATTTTCGAAGGTGTTATACATTGAGCGTGACGATTTTCAGGAAGACGCACCGAAAAAATATTTCCGTCTCACACCGGGTCGGGAAGTTCGGTTACGTTATGCTTATTATGTTACCTGTACGGGTTGTGTGAAAGACGCTGCCGGCAATGTTACGGAAGTTCATTGCAATTATGATTCGGAGACGCGCGGCGGAACATCATCAGATGGTCGCCGAGTGCAAGGAACGATTCATTGGGTGAGTGCCGAACACGCTGTCAATACCGAAGTTCGTCTTTATGACCGGTTGTTCACCAAAGAAAACCCCGACGATCCACAAGATTCAACGGATTACAAAGAATATTTGAACAAGAATTCGTTGGAAATTATTTCGGGAGCCAAATTGGAACCGGCTTTGGCGGAAGCAACACCACACGAACAATACCAATTTGAACGTATTGGATATTTTTGTGTTGATTCGGTTGATTCCCAGCCAAACAAGTTGGTGTTCAACCGTACCGTTTCGCTCCGTGATTCGTGGGCGAAAATCGAAAAGAAAGGATAAAGAATCATCGTCGCTATTTTCAGTAACCTTTTCGTTTTTGGGTGAGTTATTGACCTTTTCTCTAACTTAATATGACGAGGCATACACAATTTGAACAAACATGTTATGATATTTTTTGATGTTGACGATTTCAACTCAATCATGTTCTCAACACAATCAACCAATCAACAAACTCCACAAACCAATGAAAAAAAATCATTTTCGGGATTACACTAATTACGTAGCGGAAAAACTCAACGCAACTGTTGTAACACTTCGCGATGGGCGTGAGATTGACCAGGACGCGGGTATTGCGGAATGGGTTTGCCAATCGAAAGCAATTCGGGACGAAAAAAACGGGATTCTCTGGTTTATCGGCAACGGCGCCAGTGCAACCATTTCCGAACACATGGCGTTGGACGCCATGAAAGCGGGACAATTTAAAACCGGTTCGTGTAGCGAAACGTCTTATTTAACAGCAATTTGTAACGATGTCTCTTCTGAAGACTTATTTAGTTTCCGATTAGATCGGCATTTTACAACCAATGATATGTTGATTACGACGAGTAGCAGTGGTAATTCGCCGAATGTTGTCAAGGCGATTGAAACTTGCCGGAAAAAAGGCGGCTATATCGTCACTCTTTCCGCAATGAAACCAGACAACAAAAGCCGAAAACTGGGCGATTTGAATTTTTACGTTCCAGCGGAAACTTACGGAACGGCGGAAGTTTGCCACGGTGATTTGATGCACTGTTGGCTTGACGCTTTTCTCGACGAATACGAAGGCGGACGACGTTAACAATAAATAACAACGAGTTATCGAAATAAAAAACATCGTGGCATCCTATGAAAACAAATAAAAAATTTTTAGCGATGATTTGTTTTCTGTTTTTGTCATTTTCAATGACAATGCCGATTTCCTCTCAAATGCCGATATCTCATCCTTCTCGTTCAGATGAGATTCAGGATCTAGGTGAATTGGCGTACTATTTTAGGTGGATGGAATATCAGATTCATACAGAGCGACCGTCAAAAAATGCTCTTCCGCCTGAAAGAACTATTTGTGGTCGGTATGGTTCCTTTCATTGTTCCTATCGGAGGATTGATAACGAAGATCGATATTTTCTTTCCGCTTCTTTTCCTCGTGCTATCAACTGTCCAGGATCCTTTAGACCATTTTTAACGTTTTTAGAGAACAAAGATTATCAAATCAAATATATTGCAATTCGCAAGAATACCATATTTCCCTTATTTGGAAGTTTATATTGTCTTGATAAAGCGGGACAATCTTTACCCGAAGTTCCCTCTATCGTCGTTTCTGCTTTTCGTATTTCTGACAGTGATATTCCTAAAGGGCTAACACTACAAAGACGCAGCATTGTTTTTCCAATTTGCGAAGACGTCAAGAATTTACAGTATGGTGGGAACGCATGTTTATATGAAGGTTCTGTCTATATTGTTGGTTATGGTCAGTCACCAAACCCTTCAGAAGGACCTCGCGTTAAAATGGTAAACAGCCTTCTTTCGCTGGAAGAACAAAAACAAGCTTATGAAAAAAGAATAAGTGATTATGAAAAACGAAGACCTGAGATGGAAAAACTCTTTAAAAAGCTAAACTTACCAACTGACTATAAAATAGAGCCATGGTCTGATTCATTGGCGAGTAAGGGAGTTAAAGAAGGATGGTATAAAATAGGTGATATTGTTCCGTTTGAAACAGTTGCGCATAAAATTATCAATATTGTGTTACCGGATCAAGAAGACTGTCGAATTATTCATCGCAGAAACCCCGATGATAAAAGTATCACAGAACTCAAATGCCGTCTCATCGGTTGGGTCGAACTCGACCCGAATCCTATTTCCCTCACTCAAAATATTATTTTTTCACTACCTATTCCTGAATCAGAAACTCCTATTGGTTTTTTAATCGAATTATTCCCGAGTTATGATCCTAATATTTTCAGAAATTTATGGAAATCAACCTCTCAAGAAGAAATAGATAATATTTTTAAAATACTCTCAAAATTACAGGAACAGTTATCATCTTTTAAAGAGCCGAATATTAAGAAACAAAACTATCCTCAATTTTATAAGATACAAGAATCATACGAATTTATTTGGGATATTCTATTTCTTATCTACAGAAAACATCCAACCGATACGATGAAAAAATCGTTGCTTGAACAATGGACAAATACGATAAAAACAGATGGTGTTCATTTTATAGGACTTTTGAAATCATTTAAGATAGAAGAAATCAATGTACCCAAAGAAAATTTTCTGCACGTAAAAGAAAGATCGTGGCAAATAATCGAACATTCGGATAATTTATTACTTCTCTATTTGTTTTGCTCGACACTCCTCTCAATTGGTAATGATGATGATGTCAATAAGTTGGGTTTACTTCAAAAACGTTTTGATTTAAATACTCCTTCTGGTTATCGTGCTTGTGATATAGTGAATGATGCAAGAAATACATTGAGCTATCGTCTTGCACCGGAACGTGGAATACCTTCGAAAACCGGCATTGCGCCTATAACGTTAAAGGAATTTGAATTACTTGGACCAATCGTTTCTTTAGACGAAAAAACGTTTAAGGAACGTGAAGAAGCGAAACGGCTTCGGATGATTCAAGAAGAACGGATAATAAAGAACGAACAAAAATGATGGGACATCTGTGGGAACGGGATAAAAATTGGACAATAAGACTTATCAGAGCAACTGTTGATCTGAAAAATCACGTTAGATATTTTCACAAATTAAGAAAAAAAGAACCATACTTGAA
>JAIRTV010000093.1 GCA_031254675.1 Planctomycetaceae bacterium
ATCGAACTATTTATTTATTGTACGGTTTGACGGAAGAGGAAATTAACATTGTTGAAGAAAGTAATTTGTAATTTTGTATTTTATTTTTGAAATGATATTTTGTGTGTTTGATCTATTTCTATAAATTTTACTACTTGATCGAAAGATAATTTTCGTGTATTTCTTATAGTGTGTGGTGAATTTTGATTTTTGGAATCACTTTAACAAATTTTCAATCAAATTTTTTCAATAAATTCCTATGAAAATCGGACTGGTTGGTTACAAAGGTTCTGGCAAGAGTACGTTATTTCAATGGTTGACAGGCATGGCGGCGGATCCGGCGTTGTCGCACACGTTGCAATCGGCAACTGCCCCCATTCCCGAACAACGATTCGATGCGCTTATCAATATTTATAAGCCTAAAAAAATCACTTACGCAAGTATTGAAATTGTTGATACACCGGGTTTGGCGCGGGATCAACAAGGTAATCCGGCGCGGCTTGCGCAACTTCGAGAAGCCGATGCTCTCGTTTGGGTGGTACCGGTTTTTGACGGTTCCGATCCCGCGAAGGAAATCGGTGCTTTTCAAGACGATACCATTCTTGCCGATCTTGAAATTGTTTCAAATCGTATCGAAAAAGTTATCGAACAAAACAAACGTCCTGTTCCAAAATCGGAACACGAAAAATTTGAATTTGAACTCGCAACACTCGAACAACTTCGTGAAGGGCTTGAATCCGGTCAACCTGTTAAAGAAGATCAATTGACTCTCGAACAACAACGTGTTGTTCGCGGATTTCGGTTACTCAGCGGCAAACCGCGAATGATGATTATTAACACAGCAGACGATGAAATCGATTTGAAACAGTACGAAAAATTTGCAAAGCCGGAAGTTCCGGTGATTGCAATTAGTGTACGGTTGGAGACCGAACTCGATAAAATGTCGCCGGAAGAGAAAACGGCGTTTCTCAATGAAATGCAACTTCCATCAACCGATAAGAAAATTGTTATTAAAATGATGCTTGACGCTTCGGGTCAGATGACGTTTTTAACTGCGGGTGAGAAGGAAATTCGAACATGGCTTGTTACGAAAGGCGGTACGGCACTGGACGCCGCCGCCGCAATTCATACGGATATGGCAAAAGGTTTTATCCGTGCGGAAGTGACAAAAGCGGAAGATTTAATCCGCCTAGGAAGTGAACGTGCCGTCAAAGCAGAAAATCTCGTGCGACGCGAACCAAAAGATTATCTCGTTCAGGACGGCGATATATTTTTGTTTCATTTCAGTTAAAAATCAATTAGATGATTTTTCGGAAGTCTATTATGGTTCCCTTGAAAAATTAACAATACTAAGATATACTAATTTTTAGTTGAAACGTTTTTTTCTTTTGAATATTATTTTGTAACGGTGAGGAGATTCGATGTCAACAGCGGAAACATGGACGGTGAAACGGTTACTCGAATGGACGACGGATTTTTTCAAGAAAAAAGGAATTGATATGCCGCGTCTTGAAGCGGAAATTCTTCTTTCTGCTGCATTAAAACTCAAACGAATCGAACTCTACACCAATTTCGAAACAGAACCAACCGAACCACAACGAACAATCTTTCGAGAATTTGTGAAACGCCGCGGAATGGGCGAACCTGTTGCTTATTTGGTTGGATTCAAAGAATTTTATTCTATTTCGCTCAAGGTTGATCCAAACGTTTTGATTCCTCGTCCGGAAACCGAACAACTGGTTCTTGAAACATTGGATATTCTGAAAACGTTTTCGATTCATTCCTCTCCGTCCGTCTGTGATGTCGGAACCGGTAGTGGTGCTATTGCAATTGCCGTCGCAAAAAATTTGCCCCAATCTGTAAAACAAACCACTATTGTTGCTGTTGATAATAGCACCGAAGCACTTAAAGTTGCAAAATTAAATGCTATTTCAAACGGAGTTGCCGGTCAAATTGAATTTTTGTATTCTGATCTGTTGACGGAGGTTACCGAAATTTTTGATGTGATTGTCGGTAATTTGCCTTACATCAGCCAATCCGAGTACGATATTCTTCCTAATGAGATCAAAAATTTTGAACCGTCTCAAGCGTTGCTCGCTGGGGCGAAAGGTATTGAAGTGATTGAGCGGCTTGCAGCTCAACTCCCGACAAAACTCAAACCGAATGGTTTTGTTCTACTGGAATGCAGTCCAATGATTGCGCAATCTGTTGCGTCTCTTTTTGTAACTTGGAATAATGTGCAAATTATTAAGGACAATGCAGGACATCAACGATTGGTTGTGGCAACAAGGAGTTAAAAAATGACAAAAAAGCGGTGAACGGATTATTGTTGTTTATTGTTTATTTTATTATTGTTTTATTATTGTTGTACGATTTTATTCAAATGGGAGTCACCGAATGTGATGAGAGTTATTTTACTTGGTAACGGTACAAAACAAGGTGTTTTGGAGACGGTCAAAAATCTTCGGGCGGATATTGAACGTTGTGCAACGATTGTTGCTGAAGATTGGAACGGCAAAGAAGATTTCTCCCAAGTTAGGGCGGATATTGTTATTGTTTTTGGTGGAGACGGTTCGATTCTTCGTGCCGTGAGCCAAATGGGGGCGAATCCGATTCCGGTTCTTACTGTTCATCTTGGAACATTGAGTTTTCTTTCAACGATTCGGTCTGACGAACTAATCGCTCTTTTGGAACGTCCTAATTTGTTGCAATTACCGGTGATTCGACATTTGCTGCTGGACTGCAAGTTATTTCGCAACAGCAATTCCAACTTTTCCGATCCGAACGAATCACGTTTGGCGCTTAATGAAATTGTTATTCATGGTGACACGACGTCGCGTCTTATTAGTGTGGAAATGTCCATTGACAATGATTTAGTAACAACTTATCGTGCGGACGGACTGATATTGTGTACACCTGTTGGTTCTACGGCTCGAAATCTTTCGACTGGTGGACCGATTCTTCGGAAGGATATTGATGCTGTTGTGATTTCGCCGATTTGTCCTCACACGTTGAGCAATCGTCCGTTAGTTGATTCGCCGGATCGGGTTTTTGAATTTCGGGTTCATCAGGAGGCGGTTTTAATTCTTGACGGAACGGAAATGGCTCGAATCAATTCCGGTGATTCTGTTCGGATTTGCCGCGCGTTGCAAACATTCAACACGTTAGATATTCCGGGTTTTTGCTACTACAAGGCGTTACGTACCAAACTTGGTTGGAATGGAAGTTTCACCGAATAAACCGTACTTTTTATCAATCGTAACAGTACGCTTTTGGCTTTTCGGTGTTTCCTTCACGTTTTATGTTCGCAAATTATTTTGCAACACAAACCGAAAGAGTTAAAGTTGCGTTATCGATGGAATGGGCGATTGCTTCTGTATCGGGAATGGTATTTTTTTTCAGATCAACAGCAAGCGTTTCGCCTTTAATGTATTCAAAATGTTGTTGAAGGGCATCGGTTAATACTTTTGAAGAAGTTTCAATCCCAACCAAAATTCGATCCGTGTAATTTAGATTCAATTCTTTGCGGCGATCCTGAATTAAACGAACAATTTCACGCGCACGTCCTTCGGCTAAAAGATCATCGGTCAACTCCGTCGAAAGCACAACAACACAAGATTCGCCCTGCGCCGCAACCCAACCTGCTTTTGCCTGAAGACGAATTTGAATTTCGTCCGCCGTCAACTCAACATCACCATCCGGCAATTTCAGTACGATTTTTTTGTTCTTGTCCATTTCTGAAAGCAACATCGCTCCATCCGCTTCGCTCAACAGTGTTTTCACTTCCGGTAATTGTTTGCCAAGTTTTTTGCCCAACTTTTTGAAATCCGGCAACACCAAAAATGAAACATAATCGTTGAATTCGTTTTTGTCTTCAATCACTTTCATACTTTTGATATTCAACTCGTCCTGAATCACTCGAACATTGTCAATCACGTCGGAATCCCAGAAAATTTTCGCAACAGCATCACTGGAAAATAAAACTTGCATTCCCGAAAGAGGTTGACGAACCTTCAAATGCCCATTGGAACGAGCAGCACGCCCCAAAGAAACAATCTCTCGCATCAACTTAATTTCGTTCAACATCTTTTCGTTAATCAGATTTTCGTCCGCTTTAGGATAATCAGCAAGATGAACACTTTCCAAACCAACATTCGCCATTCCATCGGTTTTCGTATTGACAAGACGTTGCCAAAAATTTTCGGCAAGAAACGGCGTAAACGGAGCAATTAACTTCGTAACAATAATCAGGCATTCGTACAATGTCCAATAAGCGTCGTATTTTGACGTGATTTTTTTCGGATCGTCTTCGGTTGCAGAACTCCAAAATCGATCACGGTTTCGGCGAACATACCAATTGGAAAGCGCATCAACAAACGCAATTAATTCGCCGCACGCTGCAAAATGATCAAACCGATCCATTGCGGCACAAACAGATTTAATTGTTTTATTCAATTCGCTAAGAATCCAGTAATCAAGTTGCGGGCGTGCTTTAATGGAACGATAAGGCTTCTCGGATTTTTTCGCCGATGCCAGACAAAACGGATTCATTTGACCGTCATCATCACGCAAGACATCAGAATGAACCAGTTTTAACGGTTCAAACCCGTCAATTTTACTGTAAACTTCGTAAAACGAAACGATATTTTGCAACCGCAAAATAAATTCCGGCAAACTATCTTTAATTGCCGATTCGCTGTAACGAATTGCCGTCCAAGGTGTTTGGTTGGCGTAAAAATACCAACGTAGCGCATCGGCGCCGTATTTGTCGAAAATTTCGGCGGGTTCACGATAATTTCGTTTACTTTTCGACATTTTCTGACCGTCTTCACCCAACATCAACCCAAGAACAATACAATTCTTGAACGGATGCGGCAACGCCAACGGTAAAACTTTACCGGTTGATTCTTCGATTCCGCCGAACGGTGCGGTCGAACCGTCAAACACCATCGTACTAATTGCCAGTTGACTGTAAAACCAGCCGCGTGTTTGGTCAATTGCTTCACTGATGAAGTCAGCGGGAAAATGTTGTCGAAATTGGGAGATACTGTTGTGTTGATACGGAAATCCCCATTGGGCAAACGGCATTGCGCCGGAATCAAACCAACAATCAATCACTTCCGAAACCCGACGCATTCGTTTACCCGCCGCAAACGGTGAATCATACGTAATCGCATCAATATAAGGTTTGTGCACAATTAAATCGTTATTCAATGTTGGATCGGCTTTTTTCGCTTCTGCCCAAACTTCGGTTCCTTGCACTCCTTTTTTTTGCAACAATTCGTCATACGAACCAATTGCTTCTGCCTGACCGGTTTCTTCGCAAACCCAAATCGGTAACGGTGTTCCCCAAAACCGTTCACGAGACAACGCCCAATCAACATTCGATTCTAAAAAATTGCCAAACCGTCCATTTTTGATATGTTCGGGATACCAATGAATTTCTTGATTATTGGCGAGCATTTCCTTTTTGAACTGCGTCGTTTTGACGAACCAACTCTTGCGCGGATACTGAATGAGCGGGTCTTCGTCGCTTCGCCAACAGAACGGATAATCGTGTAAATATTGTTCCTGATGAAACAATAAATGTTTTGAGCGAATATCTTTAATGATTTCTTTGTCCGCATCTTTAACCCATTTTCCGACGTAAGGCGTGGCAATATCGGTAAATGTTCCATCTGGTGCGACACAGCAAAGTAATTCGGGACCTTCGCCGTCCACGAATTTTTCTTTTTCGGTTTGCAACACGTCGAAATCGACTTCGCCGAATGCTGGAGCCTGATGAACCAGACCGGTTCCGGTTTCCAGTGTTACGAAATCAGCGGCGACAATTCGCCATGCGATATTTTGTTGGAGACCGGTTTTGAGTGTTCCGACGGACTTACCGAATTGGTCATAGTAGAACGGAAAGGGTGGAATATATCTTAGACCGACCAGATCTTTTCCTGAATACGTTTCGAGAATTTGAGCGGTTTGTTTGGTTTTGGCGGTAATTGTTTCGAGCAGGTTTTTTGCCAGCACGCTCAACCGGTCATCGATTGTTCCTTCTTCGTTTGTCCAGCGTACAAGGACATATTCGAAATCGGGATGGATGGCGACGAATTGGTTGGATGGCAAAGTCCATGGTGTTGTTGTCCAGACGAGTAGATCGACAACTCCGGTAAAGCCGTGTTCCGAGTGAACAGCAATTGCGAGGTCTTCGTTGAACATTGTCCAATTGTTTCCTGGCAGAGCGTCTATGAGTGGGAATCGTACAAAAACGCTTGGGTCGGCGACTTGCCGATAACCTTGCCCGACTTCACCGGAAGACAATGCCGTACCGCCTTGAGCCCACCACCAGACGATTTTATGACCTTGATACAGTAATCCGCGTTCATACAAAATTTTGAGTGACCACCACACGGATTCGACGTAACTTTTATGATAAGTTACGTAGGCGTTATCGAGGTTGACCCAAAAGCCGAGTCGTTCGGTTAGTTCTTCCCATTGTTTCATATATCGGAAGACGCTTTCTTGACAACGGTGTATGAAGGGTTTGATTCCGAATTGTTCGATTTCCTCTTTTGAGTGGATTCCGAGTTCTTTGCAAACTTCTACTTCGACGGGTAAACCGTGAGTATCCCATCCGCCTTTCCGTTCACACAGAAATCCTTGCATTGTTTTGTAACGGGGATAGAGGTCTTTGATGGCGCGAGTGAGACAATGTCCTGGGTGGGGCAAACCGTTTGCGGTTGGTGGACCTTCGTAAAAGACGAACTGTTTGGAATCGCGACGGCTTTTGAGTGATTTTTCATAAATCTGCCGTTCTTTCCAAAATTTCAAGACAACAAGTTCCTGTTCGGGCAAGGACAAGGTTTCGTTTGATTCGGTCGAAACGCTCATAAAATCAA
>JAIRTV010000130.1 GCA_031254675.1 Planctomycetaceae bacterium
CTCGAACATTCCTTGCAAACCGCCCGTGAACAATTTCGCTTAATTTGTATCAATCTTCACGAAAACGGACCTGAAAATCTTGCTGTTCAGGAAGTTCTCTGTCCTTGTTACGACAGAAAAATCGTTTTTCGAAAACCGATTGACGACAATGTTCCTCCGATTGATTCTCATGTTCGTTCTTACACCTCAGCATTTTGTTCGCCGACGTTGGAACGTTTGGCAATTCAATCAGGCACAATGACTCGGTTCAAAAATGACCCGAAACTCTCAAGCCATTACGAACAACTCTTTTTGACATGGATCAATTATGCTGTTACCAAAGAATTAGCAGACAGCATCTGGACTTGGTACGAAAATGGACAACATATCGGGTTGGCGACAATTCGTTGCGCCAAACGTGCCAATCCCAAAACCAGTGAAATCGAACGCGAAGGACGGATCGGATTGTTTGCGGTGGACGCCGAACATCGTCGCCACGGAATCGGAACAGGACTCTTCGGCGCCTGCGATTTTTGGTGTAGCTCGCTCAGTATTCCCTTCAGTACCATTGTTACCCAACGCGATAACAACGCCATGACCGCTCTTTGTCGAAAAATCGGATTCGAAGTCAAACGCGAAGAATCTGTGTATCATTACTGGTCGCCTGGTTGGATCTATGATGTTCACCGCGGCTGGCTCTGCCGAAAATTCGACTAATTGCAGCAAATCATTTTCAAGATATAATAAACAAATTCTAACCATTCTGTGCCTTTCGTGTTTTACTTTTAATTCGGCAACAGTGCAGATATTGAACACCAGCCTGTCGCTAACACCACTTCACCATTTTGAAATTACTATGCCATCAATTGATAAAAGCTTCCTTCAAACCGCATTGCGACTCTTGTTAGCGGGAGAATCGGAACAAAAAAAAATTTCCAAAGCGAAAAAATCCCCACCGGAAAAATATCGCTTTTTGAAATTAAAAGTCTCACTCCGAGGAATTAGTCCACCAATTTGGCGGCGTTTCATCATCGCAAACTATCTCACGTTTGCCGATTTACACGAAGCGTTGCAAGTGATTATGGGTTGGAGACATTGCCATCTTTACGAATTTGCTGTTGGCAAACGACCGGATGTTCGGACGTTTTCCGATACATTAGGCGACGATATAATGCCGTTTCCGTTTGAAGAAGATGACGATGCGGACGAAGCGTCTGATTTTGATTTGAGTTTTCTGAATCGAAAAGGAATGAAATTCACTTACACTTACGATTTCGGCGATTCATGGGAACATGAAATTATTGTGGAGGATGCCGATTACGATTATTCAGGGGATCAATTGGCTGTCGTTTTATCCGGCAAACGAAATTGTCCTCAAGAAAATAGTGGTGGTGTTTACGGATATTACGAAATACTTGAAACACTCAAAAATCCAGAAGACCAGGACGAAGACTTTTTGGATTGGGTCGCCGATTTTGATCCCGAAGATTTTGATCTCGAATATCGTAACACGGCACTTGCCAACATGTTTGGCAAACCGAAAAAACGTTCGTGTCGAAAATGTGTTGAAAAGAGCGTTAAAAAAAGCGTGAAAAAGAGCGTCAAAAAGAAAAAATAAGAAGAGTTTTGAGAGTCTTGTAATTGTTCTCGTAATAGAGCAATGGGAATTTTTCCGTTTTCCCATCCACAATTGTAACCAACCAACTATAATGGGCTTAAATTTAGTGTTTGGGTTGATTGATTCGGCGAGCCGATATCCTGATCATCCGGCAATTATTTGTGATAACCGATCTTATACTTATTCGGAGTTGGATTGTTGGTCTGCCAAGATTGCGGAAGTGTTGCTTGCGCAGGGGATTCGGCGTGGTGATCATGTGATGTTGCTGGCGCCCAATGTCCCTGAATTTACAGCGGTTTATTATGCTGTTTTGCGTGTTGGTGGAGTGGTTGTTCCCATCAACACGTTGTTGTTGCCCAACGAAATCACCGAACTCTTAGAGCATTCTGATTCGCGGTTCTTTTTTGCCTGGCATACTTTTGCCGAAAAAAGTTTGCTTGCATTTGAAAAGGTTGATTCTTGCCAAACGCTTTTCTTTATTGGTGCCAAACGGGAAGAGTTGCCGGAATCGATTCTTGCTCATTACGCACTTAGTCCCTTGCATAAACCGAATAAATTTGTTCTTGATGAGCTTTTGTCGGTGGTTCCGGGAACGCAGGATTACGAACAAACTTCTTCCAACGAAACGGCGGCTATTCTGTACACTTCGGGGACAACCGGTCGTTCCAAAGGGGTCGAACTTAGTCATTTCAACATTTTTTCCAATGCTCTTTATTCAAAAGAAAAAGCTTTTTTTCTTGATCACGATTCTAAGACGATTGCGGTTTTGCCGTTGTTCCACACATTTGGTCAAACGGCGATTCAGAATGCATCTATTCTGGCGGGGGCGACGATGGTCATGGTTCCGCAATTCGAACCGAAGCGAACTCTTACCGAAATCGAAAAGCATCGTGTGACGTGTATTGCTGCGGTGCCGACGATGTACAATTTAATGATTCAAACGCTTCATCGACGTTTATTTGATGTGGCGTCTTTGAAGGTGGCTGTTTCTGGTGGAGCGCCTTTGCCGCTTACGATTTATAACGAATTTGAAAAACTATTTGGTTTTAAAATTATTGAAGGTTATGGTCTTTCGGAGACGAGTCCGATTTCTTGTATAACGCCGGCTAATCTTCAAATTAACAAAGCGGGTTCGATTGGTTTGGAGTTTTACGGAACTCAAGCCAAAATTATCCGAAATGATGGTTCTACGGCGGCGATTGACGAGGTTGGCGAATTGGTTGTTCGTGGGCATAACGTGATGAAGGGTTATTACAAAGACCCGTCGGCAACAGAATCGGCGTTTATGAATGGGTGGTTTCGCACGGGTGATATGGCGCGAATGGATGGAGATCGGTATTTTTATATTGTTGATCGTTCGAAAGATGTGATTATTCGTGCTGGTATGAACATTTATCCGCGTGAAATTGAAGAGGTGTTGTATCATCATCCGGCAATTCGTGAAGTGGCGGTGATTGGGATTCCTGATGAGACGTTGAGTGAAAATGTGGTGGCGTGTGTGGTTACTCTTGAAGAAGCCGAAGTTACCGCAATGGAACTGCAAAAATATTGTCGGGAACATCTGGCAATTTACAAATGTCCCAAGATGGTTCTTTTTATGGAGAAGTTGCCGAAAAATTCTACCGGTAAAATTTTGAAACGAACTCTTCGTAAAATATTGCTTGACGAAAATGCCAATCGATAACGGCTTTTTTCTTTAACTTTTCCCTAACACAAGTTCTTTAGTTATGGAAAAATAGAAAAATTCTGCTTGCGACACGATTCACTATCAACTATTCACGACAAGGCGATCTTTCGGCGAAAGGTCTAATACTTTTATTTGAATGTAGAAAACACGAACTCAGTACGAATTTTCACAATAAATCACACGGATTGAGCTAAAACGCGGAAACGTTTATCCAGATCGCTGTCTGATTTACGGAATTCTTCAATTGTTCCATCGAAGACGAGTTTTCCGTCGTTGATAAACAAGACACGGGACGCAACCGCTTCGACTTCTTGCAGAATATGAGTTGAGAGTAAAACGGTTTTTTCTTTCCCGATGCGCCGCAATGTTTCACGAACATCATGAATTTGATTGGGGTCTAAACCGGCGGTGGGTTCGTCGAGGATCAACACATCGGGTTCGTGCAGCAACGCCTGTGCCATACCAACCCGTTGACGAAAACCTTTGGACAATTTCCCAATCGGTTTCCCATAAACAGATTTCAACGCACAAAGTTCAACAACCGTGGCAATCCGTTCTCGAAGTTTGTTGGGGGAAAGCCCGCGTGCCTCGCCAAAAAAACGGAGCAAAGAACGAGGCGTCATATCAGGATAAAGAGGACCGTTTTCCGGCAAATAGCCGAGTTTTCGGGAACCGTCAAGCCGATCAATCGCCATATCATGTCCGGCAATTCGTGCCGTTCCTTGAGTTGCCGCCAGATAACCCGTCAACAATTTCATCGAAGTACTTTTGCCCGCCCCATTAGGACCAAGAAACGCAACAACTTCACCCTGATCAATTTTGAAAGAAACATTGTCAATTGCGGCAAAATCGCCATAATATTTCGTCAAACCAATCGCCTCAATCATTGCCGAACCCATAATCACTCCTTAGTTTTGAAAATGTTAAAATAAATGTTCCATGTTAAAATAATCGAAACCACGCCCAGTACCAAAATTCTAGTACCAGAATTAGTGCTTTAATTTAACCAATCTTAACAACAAATTCAAGGGGGCGGTTTTCCAATAAGAATGAATAAATAAGAATATTGGAATTGTTTTAAAATTGGGGGATGTTCGTCGATAACGCCTGTCGATTTACAACTATCAAGCAACTACCACCAACGTAACCATTCGGCAAAAGTTTGCTCGTCAAATATGCCGAACAAAACCAAGTAATATTGGTAAAAATAAACGAGTATGTCAACTAAACTTGAAAACGATCAATACAGTGAAATATTGCGTCAAATCATTACCGAAATAAAAACCGCACGGGTAGTTGTTGCCCACAAGGTTAATTCGGCAATGATGCAAATGTATTGGAATATAGGCAAGCGACT
>JAIRTV010000141.1 GCA_031254675.1 Planctomycetaceae bacterium
GCCGGCGCAAATGTCGAATTTGCCGGCGCAAATGTCGAATTTGCCGGCGCAAATGCCGCATTTGCCGGCGCAAATGCCGCATTTGCCGGCGCAAATGTCGCATTTGCCGGCGGAAATGGTTCATTTCTACTCAGAAATAATTCATTTGCAGGTGCATTTTCATCTGAAAAGAAAGGTTGCCTAAAATGTCAACCACAACAAACCACCCAACTCCCAACCCAAAGAACCCCCTACGTACCAGCAACTTCCAATTGCCGACCAGAAGATTTGCCCAACTCCTCCAATAACTTAGAACGAATAATCGTTGGGAGTTTGACAATAAACGCCGTCCCCTTTCTCTCCGTACTCTCCACCCGAATCAACCCCTGATGTCGCTCAATAATCGAACGGCAACTCGCCAAACCAAGACCACTACCACCCTTGCCACTCTCATCAGGTCCCAACTTCGTCGAATAGAACCGATCAAAAATATACGGCAACTTGTCCGCCGGAATACCACAACCATAATCTCGAACCACAAAATCAATCATCTCATTCTCCTCATCATAACTGATCTTGAGAATAATCCGACCACCATCCGGCATCGCTTGACGCGCATTAATAAGAAGATTCAACAACACCTGTTGTATCTGATTCCCATCCGCCAACACCGCCGGAATATCACTCTGGAAAAACTTCTCCACCACTATCCGGTATTTGTCCATCTCCCGCTCCAAAAGCAACAACGCATCCTCAACAAGAATCACCAAATTAATCGGCTCAAAATTTTGCTTCCGATTCCTCGCCGTCGCCAAAATCGTGTTGGCAATCTTCGCCGCACGCTTCGCCGCAAAAAGTATTTTGTCAAAAGATTTCGTCCGCGTCGCCTCATCATGGTGCCGCAACCCAAGTTGCGCATAATTAATAATCGTCATCAAAATATTATTAAATTCATGAGCCGTCGTACCCGTCAACTCACCAAGCGCCGTCAACCGCTGCGCCTGGAACAACTGCTCCTCAAGAAACTGATTCTGCCGCATCAACTCTTGAATCGTACTATTGGTAATCGTGTTCGTGCCGGAACTGCCCATGATCTCCCGCTTCCGCTAACTCATGACTACTAAAATATCCCTAAACCAAACAATGCTTTATCATCGGTATCGTCAGATAAACAAAAAAAATCCTGATTGTTTTAGAATTTGACCCAGTTGGCTCAAATCACTCCAAGATAACCCAAAACCATTCGCAATTCGCCACAACACACTAAAAATTATTAACAGAAACCCCTTCTCTGTTGCCGGCAAGCAATGGAATAGAATTACTCTGATTCGGAAATAACAAATTTTGCACTTCCCTTTTACGAATAGCATTGATCTTTTCGTTAAGACATGACGCCGCCAACGCTTGAAACGCCGCAAACCAAATCCAATGGAAACGATAACCATTGTGACCACCCGCCCCAAACATCAAAAGCAATAAAATCGCAGAAATAATCGCCGTCGAAATACGCAAACAAAATAACCCTTCCTCGCCAAAACCCTTTCGTTGTAAATATTTATAGTGCTGCAATATCTGAAAATGATTAAGCAAAAAACAACATATCAACATTGCCATCGCGGTCATGCCCAAAATTCCAAGCTCTCCAGGAATCTGACCATAAAGACAATGCGAAAGAAAACCTTCACCAGTAGCTAATCCATGGCAATCAGGTCCCACTCCCCAAATAGGTGACCTTTCCCAATTCTGCCAACCCATATAAAATCCGTGAAGTCGCCCTTGCGCACTCTGATTGGCGCTTTCGTTGACGGAAGAATCAACAATTGTGCGGTAACGATCACGGAGGTTGTCGGTCAATGTAAACCAAAGACCAATCGCCAAAAGCAACATAATCGGCAACAATTTCATGCGGTGTTTCGATACGGTAGCGGTAGAAAATAGAAGAACGCCCAACCCAAGAAACGCAGTTCGTGATCCTGTGAGTTGAATACACCGAACACTAAGAAGAATATAACCAATCATAAAAAAATAATGCCATCTCTTTTTGAATAAAGTCACTAACGGCAATAGAAACGGCAAACAAATAACCATAGAAGCACCAAATCCATTGGGATCATTCATGGTGCTGTCCACCCCAATCAAACGCTTCGTTCCCATCACAAAAACATAACGCCCACAAAGATATTCGCGATAAGAGTGAAGCATGTAAACGAAAAAACAAACAACAAATGCAGTAATAATGATCTTCAAATCGCTTTCTTTTTTAACACAAGTTATTACCAAAAGATAGAAAACCAAATATTTCATCCAATTCTGATAACTGCCGGAATCAAATATTGTCGTATAAGGGCTCATCAGTGTGGCAAGCGTCATCGACAGCACAAACAAAATCACAGCGGCATTAATTTTGTTCTCGACTACTTGTTTTTCGGCGACCGTCAGCCAGGCAATCAGAATAAAAATCATGGAGACACGCTCAATACGAAACGTTCCCATCCAAGGCCATATTTCGAATGGTCGATGCAAAAAAAGCCACATGTACCCAACAATAAGCCAAATCATAGACCAGTTGTTAATAGCAATTGATTAAAGACGATCAATTCGGAAAACTCAACGCAACCACATTTCATCTCTACTTTGAACAGCAGAAAAACACAAGAATACTCTTCTTCGAATGATCATTGAATTATGACAAATATAGATTGCTCGGAAAAAATTGTCAAATGGAAAATTGGCAAACTCTGTTGATTTGGAAAATTCGCAATTATCTATTTTATTTATTCGTTATATTACATTCAGTTTGTTCAATAACATGTCTTTTAATATTTTACCTATTTTCAATCAATTTATTCATTTTATCGCAGAAAATCAGATTTTCAAAAAAGATCGCTACAAATTGACCATTTGTTGCATGAAAATCTCAACTGTTATAGACAACATGTCCGATACTATCGTCACAGCCGTATGTTTGTTGGTACATTTTAGACAGTATCGGCAAAAAAAAAGAAATAGATTCCTGTACACTGAGGTGGGCTAGACCATGTCGCTATTGAAATTGAAATCATTTTTGACGGGACTCCTGCTTGCGATTATTTTAGCGACAACCAGTCCGGTTTCGGCATTGGAGGGAATGCGTTTATGGGCTCCGTATCAACCGGAATCCTTCGGCGGAAACCGTCGTAGTAACGATGGTTTTTTCGCGGAATTCGACGCAATCTTTTGGAAAGTGGACGGTCCGAAAAGTGTGCCGATTGGCTACACAAACCCTGATGGCAGCAATGGTTCACGTTGGGCGTATGACGGTAATAAAACGTTCTTGCAAACCAACTCAATGAATACAAACAATCTCGGTGTCGATTTTACATTGGGAACGCGAATCGAATTTGGGCATCGTCGAGGACATCATGGTTGGTTGTTTAGTGGTTATGGAATTTCCGATTGTGGCGGGTCGTTCAGCGCAGAAAACGGGTCAATGGTAATAGATGATCCCGAAAATCTGACAACGTATGCAATTTACGGATCCAATTTTGCTCTTAGCGAAGTATGGACGAACAAAGGACCAGGGCAAGAAGGTGAATTTGTCACTATTCAAGAAATTCCTCCTTTTTTGGGTTGGGATTCGGGAAATCCTCAAGTACCAATTCGTAATGTTGGCTATCTTTGGGCATGGTTTCCTATTCAGTGGGCGGATCCTTGGCTTGAAGGACGTTTGGTGCCGGTTCCACTAAACTTTGCTCGTGCCAGTGTCAGCAACAGTGTTGATATTATGAGTCTTGAATTGATGTATTCTTATCGGGCTCATCCGTTCAAATGGGGCGATATGGAATTTTTTGCCGGAGCAAGATATTGGGATTTCGATGATCAACTCACATTTTTGGGACAAGGTTACGCCGATCCTTATTATGAAGTTGATCCATTCGAAGATGTCAATAACAACAACAATAATAATAACAATAATAACGAAGACAATTACGGACTACCGGGAATGTCGAACTCGAACTCTTTAGGTGCTTGGACGGTTCTGGCGGATACGAAAATTACCGGACAAGTCCGTAACCGAATTATTGGTCCCCAAATCGGAGTCAAACTTCAACGTCGCAATGCCCGATGGACATTCGGAGCGGAAGGACGATTTATGGCAGGAATCAATAATCAATCACAAACAGTGAGTGGTTATCTTGGTTCAAATTTTATCAATCCGGAATTAGTGCCGCAAATTGGAGGATCAACCACTAGTAATAATAATAACAACAATAGTGGTAACGGTACGTTGCAAGATCATGGTGTTTTACCGTACATTCCAATTGGTATTCATCACAATACCCAGACATTCCATCATCATCGGACGAAGACGTATTTTTCACCGGGTTTTGAACTTCAACTTTCTGCGAAGTGGCAATGGACAGATGCGGTTGGAATTAAAGTTGGTTTTAATTCCACGATTTTCGACAACATCGGACGTGGTGCTGAAGTGATCGAATACAAGATTCAAGACAATGGTCAACTATTCGGTTTGAAAGTCAGTAAAACGGCGGTGATTACTTATGGTGTTAATTTCGGTTTGGACATCCGCCGATAAGATAACAATTCAAAAAATCATCCCCGTGTTCCTGTTTCAGGTGTAACGCTTTTGGAATGCCGATTCCTCCTCAACATTCCAAAACGATGTCGCAAAGAAAATTCTCGAAATCTTGTTTCTTAAACTGAAATTCTGCTGTCATATTCTATTGTGCTATGCCGTGGTGGGTTGTCCACCAACTATGGCATAATGTTTACGTTCTAGTCAAAGAGGCTCGTGTTACCGTTCAAAGCGTATTGCATACAGCGAAGGAATCAGTAACAATAGGAGGAATACGGGTTGGTTTTCCTGTTGCGAGTTTGACGAACACCCAAAGTGTTTCCGCTTCGGCAATGATCTGATGGTCACTTGTGCGGATGAAACGATATTTTCGCGTTGAACGAATATTCCGCCAATCACTAATCCACGTTTTCACTGTCAATTCATCGCCTTCATACGCCGGAACAAGATACTCAATTGTATGACGTCGAGCAAACCAGTTCGAACCAAGTTCAAGATAACGTTGCGCCGACCAACCATTGGCATCAGAATGCGTTATCGCCGCTTCATTCATCCAACGAAGATAACAAAGATTATTCGCATGACGGTTTTCGTCAATGTCGGAC
>JAIRTV010000168.1 GCA_031254675.1 Planctomycetaceae bacterium
AAATCGTCCGTAACATGAAGCGTTTTACCAAGCGTTGCAATAATAAACGAAAATTCACCAATCTGAGCCATACTCATTCCCGCCTGCATCGAATTTTTAATACTGCAACCGGAAATCAAGGCTCCAATAGCGGTTCCCAAAAATTTGCCAAAAATTGTTATCGCAACAATTATAAGTATCGTGCCGAAATATTCCCAAAGAACCGTCGGATCAATCAACATTCCAACCGAAACAAAAAATATTGCCGAAAAAAGATCTTTAACCGGTAACGTGAGATGTTCAATTTTTGTTCCTTTTGATGTTTCGGCAAGAAGCGAACCCATAACAAACGCTCCCAACGCCGCCGAAAAACCAACCTGAACAGCAATAATTACCATCATTAAACAAAGCGCAATTGAAACAATTAAAAGAATTTCATCCGTCAACAATTTACGACAAAAACGCAGAAACGCCGGAAGAAGATAAATTCCAAGAACAAACCAAAGTATTAAAAAGAAAATAAGTTGCAGGGACGAAGATAATAATTCGCTGCCGGAAAATCGTTGCGTAACAGCAATGGAACCCAACAGAACCAACAACAAAATGGCAATCAAATCTTCAACAATCAACACTCCAAAAACAATCGGTGCAAAACTTCGTCCTTTCAAATCTTGTTCGCCGAATGCTTTTACAATAATGGTGGTTGAAGACATGGACAGAATTGCCCCAAGAAAAAGACTGGTCATCATACTCCAACCGAACATCCGACCAACAATGAAACCAATAAGAATCATTGCAAAAATTTCAAATGTTGCGGTTATTGAGGCGGTTTTTCCGACATTGACCAGTTTTTTGAAACTAAATTCGAGACCAAGACCGAACAACATGAAAATAACACCGATTTCCGACCAAACTTCAATACTTTCCCATTCTTGAACAACTGGAAGCCATGTAAAATGAGGACCGACCAGAAACCCTGCAATAAGATACCCCAGAACAATAGGTTGACGAAGTTGTTTAAACAACAACGTCATCACAGCGGCGGCGATAAGAATCAACCCTAAATCCTGAATTAATATCGGTAAATGTCCCATAAGAAAATTCGTAGCAATTTATCCAATAAACAAAATAATTAGTAATATTTGTACTTTCCGAGAAAGTATCAAACGTTAATTGATTCAAAATTGATCTTTACGAAAGACCGGTTCTGGTGTCTATGGCGGTTTAGGAAGTAATCCGCGGAGCCGATTATGAATATCCCCAAAGAACAAAAACAAGCCGTTCAAATCGAAAACAAATTTCGGCGAACATTTTACCACATCCCCAACATCGGACGCAAGTCCCCGTAACTTTTTCTGTAACCGTTCACGCTACTATTTTATGTTTTCCTGATTTTTCTGTGTATTCTGTGTATTCTGTGTTCAAAAAAATATTGAACGCGGAAAACACAGAATACACAGAAAAGTTTTATGATCAATTATTCGTTGCCATATTTAATTTTTCAAAAAAAACGTGAACGGTTACCATAAAACAACGGGTTACCCGGGACAACGATTTACGAATCACGCGAATCATACATGTCCAGGACGCGATTCCAATCGGTTGCGGTTTTGACTTGGGCAAAGGCTTGGCGAATTTTTTCTGTTTCGGGATGCAACAAACTATATTTAACACCAAACGCACGCATTGTTGTTGCGGCGCGGTGTTCGCCGTAAAGTTCGACCGCAAGACGAAAATGTTCTGCTAAAATCTGGCGTTGTTCGCGAAGAGTTGGCGGTTCCGGTTTGGGAAGTCCTTGCAAGAGAGCGGCAACATCGCGGAAAAGCCAAGGATTGCCGATTGTTCCGCGTGCCAACGCAAGCCCATTAACTCCGCTTTGTTTGAGGCGTTGCACACAAATTTCCGGCGTGAAAAGATCGCCGCTTCCGATGACGGCAATTTCAGAGCGTCCTTGTTCACATAAACGCTGTTTGACTTCGCTAATAAATTCCCAATCGCTTATTCCGTCGTAGCGTTGTTGAACAGTTCGACCATGCACGGTCACACCGCAAACACCAAGTTCCACGCTACCATCAAGAATTTCGAAAAATTTTTCCCGACTTTCTTGAGAATCGTCGAAACCTTTCCGCAATTTTATTGTCAATGGTATTGTGTGGGGCATATTTTGTCGTACGGTTTTGACAATTTTCAGAGCCATTTGCGGATTTTTCAACAGAGATCCTCCTCGTCCGCGTCCAAGAACTTTTTTCACGGGGCAGGCAAAATTCAGATCAATCAGATCGAATCCTTCACTAATTAACCGTTCTGAGGCGCGGACGAATTGTTCCGGTTCGTTCCCCATTAGTTGTGCTCCGACGGGGTGTTCGTCGAATTCGGCAAAGTACAATCGTGATTTTCGTTTTGAAACGGCAATCACGAATTGATCGAGCATGACCTCACAAAGTGTGAACATGGCGCCAAAACGTCGAGCGATTGTTCGCATGGGAGCGTCCGAGTAACCGCTTAATGCGGCTTGAATGACCGGAAACGGAATCTCTACACAACCAAGACAAAGCGGAGGAAATTGAAAAGACATTTTTGAGTAATTATTTCGTGAAATGTTCACAATGATTATTTGGATTTCGTTATGTACTCTTTACAGTTTACAATTTGGTTTTATTTTTTACAACGCACAACAAAATCATCACCAAAATAAGTATTAAAGTGAAAGTGAAATACCTTACCAGCACAGAAAATCAAAGAGTTGCTGTACTCCTCTTTCGACACCAAAACTCCCTTCACGTTGGATTTTGAAGAAGATCAACGCGGTAAAAAAGTCTATTTCTGCCTGCGTTGGGAAAACACCCGCGGCGAAAAAGGAAATCAATTCTGGGAACGCTTCTTGTCCATACGACAAACAATCCACAAATATAATGCAAGTTCTAAAAGATTGCATTAACGCTCGCGCACATACTACATAAAATAACGTGAACGGTTACCGAAATAACAACAGAACGCTCAAAGATAAATAAGCCCCAACACTTGTATAAATTCTCCGAAAAGACTACAATATCTTCGTGTTCTTAACATCCAAGCAACAAAACCCACAACGCCCATTCCTATTCTAGGAGATTCTATGAAACCTATCCTCGATTTCTTAACCGCCAACCCCGTAACTTATTTTGCAACCGTTGCCGAAGGGAATCAACCAAAAGTCCGACCTATTCAATTTTGTCTCGAAGAAAACGGAATACTCTGGTTTTGCTCCGCCAAAAGTAAAAACTTCTGGAAAGAAATGCAACTCAACCCGCAAATCGAATTAACTTCATTCGATGGCAATTGTTGTTGGGTTCGTGTTGCCGGTTCCGTTTCTTTCAACGATCAATGGGATATCAAGAAAAAAATTCTAGATCAATACGACTCCATTCGTCAAATCTATCATTCACCGGATAATCCCGAATTTGTTGCCTTTTGCCTCGAACACTGGAACGCAACCCTATTTAGTTTCACTGATTCTCCAGTTTCGTTTTCACGTTGACTCTTCGGTGTTCCCCGATGAAAAAGCTCTATAAACGGTTACGGATTTGGTTTCGTGGATTGCACCCGACTCATGCCCTCATGATCGGTTATGCTTTTTATGTTGTTATTGTTTTTCTGTTGCTGTGCCTGCCCATCTGTTGGAAAATCAATTGGGTTTCCCCAATCGATAACCTCTTCATTGCTGTCTCCGTCATCAGCACATCCGGCTTGGCAACCATCAACACCACCAATGTCTATAACAGCTTCGGACAACTAATCTTTCTATTAGGAATCCAAATCAGCGGTCTTGGTTATATGACCATCGGCTCCTACGCCATTCTCGCCTCAAAAGGTCATCTCTCAAAAAATCGAATCAATATCGGAAAAGCCGTCTTGGCAATGCCGGAATCATTCGAACCAACTCGGTTTTTACGCCATATCATCATGTTCACTTTCGGAATAGAACTACTAGGTTCGCTTATTCTTTGGCAAGCATTCACCGAAATAGGAATCACCAACCCACTCTGGACTGCTATTTTTCATTCGGTCGCCGCTTTTTGCACCGCCGGATTCAGCACGTTTCCCAATAACCTCGAAGCCTTTTCTGGAAACACCAAAATCAGTCTCGTCATTGCCATTTTAAGCCTGCTCGGTGCTACTGGTTTCATCGTTCTCCACGACCTAACACGTTCCATTCAAAGTAAACATGTACGAGCAACTCTAACGACTCGTATCATTCTTATCGCCACCTTCGGTGCCGTTACCACCGGAACAACTCTCCTCTTTTTCGATGCCGCCATTTCAACGTTACCATTCAAAGAACGGCTACTCGTCGCCTTTTTCCAAACAGTTTCCGCTTTGACAACTTCCGGCTTTCACACCTTTTCCGTCGGCGCACTCTCCAACGCAACAATTGTCGTGGTTATTATTCTCATGATTCTTGGAGCGTCGCCAAGCGGCACCGGCGGCGGACTCAAAACAACAACATGGTCCGCCGCAATCGCCACAATCATGAGTTTTCTCCGCGGTCAAGACGAAATCACGTTTTTCAAATACAAAGTCCCACACGGACGAATTACCGCCGCGTTCGCATCAATTGCACTCTATTTAATCGCATTTTCTGCCGGTACCTATTGTCTGCTCTTGTTTGACCGTCGCCCATTCGAAGAGGTTGCGTTGGAAGTTGCATCGGCATTGGGAACCGTCGGACTCAGCTGCGGAATTACAGAAGATTTAACACTAGGAGGGAAAATCGTTATCATTATCATGATGTATATCGGACGACTGGGAGTTGTCTCGCTGGCACTGGGTGCAGTTGCCCTATACAAAGATGTCGCCCACGAAAATCATGAAGAATCCACAACAGAAAAAAAAGGAGATATCGTTTTATAACAAAAAAATATTAACCGTTGCCCCCAAAAAAACAAAAATAAAATTCACGTTATGAAAACCCCAACTATTCCCCTCATTCGACCTCAACATCCCACCAAACCATGTTGGCAACGGTTTGCGAATTTCTGTTATCATCTTTGGGACGATCTGCGTTCCCAATGTTCCAAAAAACCCTTAGAACAATGCCGCTGGATACGCTTCGCCGCCGCATTAAAAAATGTTTCGGATTGCCCAAAAGATCAACTCGCTCGCGCCGGCGAAGAAGAAGCCGTGTGGTTGCTTCGCGAAAAAGGTTACATCATCTTGCAACAAAATATTCGAATCCCCGAAGGGGAACTCGATATCGTCGCACGCAAAAACTCGCTTCTTGTGTTCGTGGAAGTCAAAACACGACAGAAACAAAAATTCGGAAAACCATCAGACGCTGTCAAAAACGCAAAACGTCAACGACAAATAATAATAGCACAACAATTCATGTCACTTTGCCGTATTACCAATGTTCCGATTCGGTTTGATATTATTTCCATTTTGTGGCCACCCAACAGCCCTCCAACTCTCCAACATATCGAAAACGCCTTTTCAATCAACGATAAAGAACAATAACCCGTTCATTCCACAACTCTAATTCCGCTAAGTTCCTTGTCGGAAGACATTTCTTTCTGATACACAATTGTCGTTGTCAGAGGCGAATAACGCTCTATCGCTTGCGTTTCCATCGACAAATCATTCTTTAGATCAAAATCAAAAAGTTTTTCCAAAAGAGATTCGATTAACGACTGCGATTTTTCGAAACGCTTGAGAGTCAACGCCGATTTCAAATGTGATGGTTCAATAAAAATCGGCAACGGACTATCCCAATGTCGTTCTTCGGCAATATGCCGGAGAATTTGTCGCTCCAACCGCGTCAATTTATGTGCCGCACACAATTCACGAAACAAATTCCAAGGATTATCCAAAGAAAGAACATGTTGTTTCCAATAATATTGATGAAGCAAATAAAACAGAACTGCCGTTAGAATAAGAGAAACCGTCAGCAAAAAATAAGACCATGCTGTTCTGGAATTTCCTTGTTGCATGGATCGCGTAATGATTTCCCATTTTTTTAATTGTTCTGGACTAACTTTTGTTTTGTGATCGGGTGGTGTTTCGGAATTGCCGGATTTCTGCTCTTTTTCCGGTCGGAACAAATTCTTACCGGCTTGAAGCGGAAAAACCGTCAATAAAACAAACAAAAAAAGTAATCCAATAATAATCGACCGTTTCATTAATTAATAATATTAACTACAAAAATGTTACGAACAACTCTAGCGTCAAAAAATTCAGATTTTACTGCAAAGCGTCTATGAATTCGTCCAAGGATTGACAGGTTGCGGCAAGAACTGTCCACGATTCCAAAACAATCGGATCGGAATAAGAATGCACCAATTCAACAAGGCTCGGCGGAACTTCACCAAATCGGGCTTTCAATACTGTTATGATGGCAGTAGTTTTGCCTTCGATTTTACCTTCGGCTTTGCCTGCTGCTTTACCTTCCAGAAATTTATCTTCAAAAATAGTAGTGAGCATATTATATTTCTCCTCTTCGTTAAAAATGGGACTTAATGTGCGGTCAAGGTCTGCTTTATTGATTTTTTGGTTCCTTGCCCGTAAATATTTTGCGTACAATTCCAGAGAAAGATTGACCATGTATCGTTTTTCTTCATAATCCTCTAATCCGGCTATTGGCGACAACGCTTGCGAAAATGAATTGGGATCGCCTTCTGTTAATACTTTGGCAACACCTAATGCCGTTTTTAAGGTTGGTTTTCCCAACAATTGTTCGAGGTTATATTCCGGTAACTTAATTTCCGTGTAATCAAAATTCAAGTCTGTAACCAAATCCAAACCTTTGACCGGAACACACATATCGCTGGTTTTCTGTTTTTTTTCCGGTTTATTTTTTTGGGGTTTTGATTTTTTGCCGGTACGAACAACAATAAAATAGGGTGCCGGAAGCGGGATTTTCTTTTTTTCGTTACCGGCAAGGATATTCCATGCACCGACTAAATACTGGAGCAGGCGTTTGGGCAAGTAAAACACCGAACCGCCGGCGTGTTCAAAAACAATAATCACTCCGATTACGCCGTCACAATTTTTTAATGCACAAAGGAAAATCAAATCACTGATTCGTTCGTTTCCTTGACGATCAAAAGAATGTGTTGGGAATGGTGTGATGTGGTTTAGGTCGAGATGATTAACAACATTCGGATCGGCATAATTTAGCAGGAAATCGGAAAAAACCGTAATCTGACCGAATATTTGACGAATATAAATATCAAAAATATTACCTGATTGGTTTTCTTTTTTCTCCTGTGTATCTTGTTGTAATGGTGTGTTTTTCATATTTTTTAGAAAACTTCATAAAACCTAATTTTCACTCGAAAAAATATTCGTGAGTTCTTATTTTTTGAGAGCGAGATTTTTGGAAAATAAAGTTTTTTGAGGTTCTCTTATTTTAATTTTGACCAGCGTGCTTCTTTTTCTGTGAAGTTTTTATTTCGTTCATCGATAAAATTGAAGACGGTGGAGCCTAATTTTGCTTCGTTGCTGGTAAAAGTTTCGGTGATGGTCATTTCGGATTTTGTTTCATTTTTCTCTGTTTTGACTATTTTGGTGGTTGGATAGTTAACGATTTTGAAATTGGCTTCTAATGTTTCGTCTTCATTTTTTTCCAGCAAGGCGGCGCGAATTTTTTCAGCAATTCCTTGACTGAGGATATCGTTATTGGGGATGGCGAAAAGAATTGCTAAATGAGTTCGCATCCATTTATTGTTGGCGAAGGATTTGGACATATCGAATCTTGGATCGAGTTCGGTGGGAGCGATTAGGACAAGAGTTTTGGCGAAGCGGTCGGAATTTTTGTCTTTCCAATCTTGTACTGCCCAGAATGCGGCCAATGCGGCGCCACGCCCAACTCCAACAACAGTTAAACGGTTGAGATTGACCATCCCTTCGGCGTGAACGAGTTCCAATGTTTCACGTAAAAGTGGTAAGTCATATTTTGCCATATCCTGATAATCTTTGGGTTGAAACTCTTCGGCGAGGCATTCAATGAGTTTTGTGGAAGCGGGGGCTTTTAAAACTTGTATTGGGACGAGTTTTGGTTTCTGCCCGCGTCCGCCGCCGCTACTGTTGGATTGTTTGGTGATGACTTGTGTTTCGTATTGGGGCGGCGTGTACTCGTAACGTTTAACACTCCTTCCATGACCGCGAAGGTCGGCTGCAAGAACAGCATAACCATTGTTGGTCAACAGATCAATAAGCGGATTAAAATCTTTTCGGGAACCTTTGTCGCCGTGCAATAGAAGAACCGGCACGGTTTCTTTATCGGCATTTCCGTAATAGTAAGTTACGGATAACCGTACTTTATCTTGAGTCAAAAACTTATCGCCCTCCAACTCATGAGTTTGACCTTTTTTTGGTGACTCTTTTTTGGGTTTTTCTCGAACTGCGGGGCGATCTTCTGAATTTTCGGTATCTTGACTCAGAAGCGGTGAAATGGAACAAAAAAGGAACGACAACAAAATCGAGAACAACACAACAAAAATTGGTTTACAGAATTGGGCAAACATAAACAACTCCTTAAATTGAGGGGAGAAACCAACAAAAATTAAACAAAGAGTTATTTTATCGTGAATTTTATCATGTTTCAAGTACAGAGTTGAAGCCTTTGGAAAAACGGTATTGCTCACTATTTTCACGATGAAAAAAACTACGTGAACGGTTACAATTCCATTAGGTTCGTGGATGGTCTGATTGCATTGCTACTGAAATTATTGTAAACTAAACGAAGTTCTTTTCAATCGAAATTCCAGAAAAGAAGATGACAAAGGGTAACAGATGCCTCGTCCAACTCAAACCAACAAAGAATTTGTTGATGCCGCCGGAATCGCCGAACAAGATGCCTTTATTGCTGTAGCGATTCGGCGAATCGTTGCTAAAATGACGGAAATCCCAGCTCAGGAATTGCTTGCCAACATGACCTTCGAGAAAGTCATGAAACGGCAGAGTGGATATGATTGGGATAGTCTTGTTTTTGCAATGGAAATAGAGGAACTATTTAACTTTGATATCAGTTGTGATATGTGGGATCAGGGTGACAAACTGGCTAAAGAAGCTGGATATTCAAACTGGTTTTACAATCCCGACAATGACAAGCAATTCAGTTTTTTGTGGAAACCTTTTTATCCCAAGACCGATGAGAAAAAGATTTTGTTCGGAGAATGGGTAAAACTAATCATTGAAATTGTTCTTGCTCCGATTCGTGAAAAATTCATCCCGCCTAACGATTGGCCGGGACTCGAAGCGAGCGACCTAGATTCAGATACTGTTGCCCAGAACAGCCTCTCGTACAGCACCATGTTCTGTATTTTCTGTGCGATCATGATTCTTGTCTTCGTGCTTTGGTTTCTCGCTTTTCGTTGAAGTTGAAAGAGTACCAAAAATATACTTCCTTGACGTCAAATGATTCGAATTTCTTCACAAGAAGCAAAAGAGAGGTATCAAAGCATTTTGGCACATTCGACATGTTTCTTTTCTCAAAAAACAACGAAACATCATCTACCCTTGTTTGCCGACATTAGCATAACCTCGTGAACTCGATGCGTTATTTTCCGTTTCAACGGCAACGTCGGGCAGCAACCATGAGTTCTTGACGGTTGAAAACCAATTGCTTGACCCGAACTTCATCAAACCCCCAAGATCGTAAACGTTCAATGTAGGTTGGTAAATGTTCCACCAACGACCATTGAAACAGTTTCAAAGTAAACAACATCCCACGAAGCGGTATATCTTTGCGGGTTGCCGGTTCTTCCAGTACGTCCAACGTATAATTCGGCGCAACATTAATGTCGGCAATAATCCAATCAACATTTCGGTATAACGATCGTTTTGTTTGATTGATTTTGTTGCGAATATGTGTAAAGTTGGGATGATTTAAGATGATCGGATTCATTTCAGCCGGATCAACTCCTAAAACTTTTGCGCCCCGCGACAGAAGAACTTGAGAACCACCACCAGGCGCCGCACCAATGTCCAAGCAACAATCGCCCTGCGAAATCGGAAAATCAGACCAACGAATCCCCTCTTCAAATTTCAACCAAGCCCTCGAAACCGCATCATCAGGAAGCACTATCGGTAATATTCCACCCGGATAATACGAGTGAATCGGTAAACCTTCCGAAATCAAATGGACTCCAATAAAATAATATCCCAAATCAATTTCCGAAACCGTAAGTATGGTTTCATTGGGTTGCGCCGGATAGTTTGGGTTGTTGTGATGAATCCCAAGAAATTTCGGTTTGGGAGAATGTTCGATCAAAATGCGGTGCAACATTTGAAGTTCCGGCGTCAAACTCGGTTCAAAACCTTTTTCGCCAGGCGGCAACAAATCACGCCGAAAAACATGAATCCGATTCACAAAAATCCGATTGGTTTCCGCTATTGTCCATATTTTCTTGGCAAGCTGCGTCAATGTTTCGGTTTTTTTTATTTCTGTTTCGGGTTCATTTTTTCCAATCTCTTTGTTTTCCAGATTGATTTTGCCGAGTGAACGTGCAACCGTTCTTGCAAAAACAGAACGATTTACAAAATTGGCAATTGCGTCTGGGGTTAAATGATCGGGAACCTTGAACGTCAGAAAACCCGGACGCGAAAAGGACAACCGGAAATCAGGGAACAACCTGCGAATTTCCGTTTTGAATATTGTTTCCGCCCCAACCTGACATGAAGTAAAAAGAAACATTTTTGTGATTTGTAGTTTGTGATTTGGAATTTGACCAAAGATTTTATACAAGTTTCATGAAACGCCGCAATGTCCATTCCGTCATGAGAACAGAACAAATTCCCAACAATAACCATCGTAACATTTTTTCTTCGGCGGCAATATCAGGAACCGCTCGTTGGGAACGAACTTTGAGAAGTTCCGTAATGGGCAAACCGGAATACGGTTGATCTTGAGTTTCTTTGAACAGGTCAATATTGCCGTACAGGGTTGATTCTTTAACCATTGGCAACGCATCGGTTGGCGAACGAAAATAGATACCGTCGCTTTTTGTTGCCAATTTTGTGAGTATTTGTTCATTCCGTCCTGGAAGTTCCCGTTCCAGATCACTCATACGTACTTGAATTGTTCGTGTGATTTGTTCTTCGGTATCGGGAATGGTAAATTGGATTGACCATGTTCCTTCTTCGGTCAACGGGAGATACGTTTGATACGTACCGGCAATATTTGCATCGAGAATCCCTTGAACGGTTCGGAGTGTTCCTGATGGCGACACCACATCCAACGGAACCGTTGCATTTGTAATCGGATTTAATTGGGAATCGTTGGCGGTCATACGGAGTTGGGCAATTGAACCAAGCGAATAACGTTGTTTATCGGTTGCCAGTGAACCGCGATCAGATTCCCGTTGTAACCGACCTTGACTGACATAGCGAATTATTTTGGTTGTAATTTTTTCGTATGCTTTTTCGTTGGTGCGTCGAAGCCGCCACAATTCACCGCTACCAAGATACAGAACGCGACCGGCGCCATAAAATTGTTCCACGATTAACGCTCCGGTTTCGGAACGTCCCATTGTTTCCGGCGAACCGGATGCGGCGAGAAGAGTTGCGGTGGGTTTGATTCCTTTGACGGCGAAAAAACCGTAAAAGCCGGGGAATTCGTTCCAAAAAGTTCGTGATTCGGTGGGATGATCGCTGGGGTTTAGGAAGTCGGATTCTTCGCCGGCGCGGCTGAACTTTAACGCCCAAGCCTGTTCGCTTCCGTGATAACGATGTTCGAAGGCGGATTGTTTTGCCCAAAATTCGACTGGATACAAAGCGTGAATTTTCTCCATTCCCATTGCCGTTATCCAACCGGTTACTGTATCCGCTTGATGAATCGCTCCGGCAACAAGAATTAACCCGCCGCCATGTCGCGCAACCCAAAATTCGAGAACATTGATTTGTTCGTCCGAAAGTTCACGCCAATCCGGATCAAACGCCACAACGAGATTGTATTCTGCCATTTCCGTTCGTGTTGCGGGAAATCGTTCTAATATTTTATGGGCGTTCTGAGAAATACCAGGTTGCGACCAAGGAAGATAAACATCAACCAACAGGGATTGATCGCGATAAATTTGCGAACACAAAAATTGATAATCCCGACTCGGAGCGGAAGCAAACAAAAGAACCCGATCTTTTCGATCAACAATTTCAATATCGGTTTGTTGTTGATTATCGGCAGCGAAATGATCGTTGTCCGGCGGCAAAATTTTAACCGTCAACCGCAATCTGCCGGATTCCACAATCCGAACATCAAATATTGTTTCGACGATGCCGTTTTGTGAAATTTGAATTTCTTTTTCACCGATTTTTGTTGTCGTGTTGGAGATTCCTTCCGGCGTCAATGATTGTGTCCAAAGTTCGACCGGAATTTTTTTAACGTTGCCGGAATTATTTTCATTGGTTGTAACGGATTCGTTGTTTTCTTGATTGTTTTCTTTACTGTTTTCTTCGCTGCCGATCATTTCGATTGGAACTTTCACGGTGAACGGGTCATTGGGAAACGCCCTATCCGGTGCGTCAATATTGCCAACTCGAAAATTGAGCGGCGGCTGCGTCCTGCCAACTCCAATCGTATAAATCGGAATCTTTAAGCGTTGCGAAATCTCAAGCGGAGTCTCAATATCACGCCCCGCATTTTGTCCGCCGTCAGAAAGCAAAATAATTCCCGCAAGCGGTTGACCACGTTCGCGTTGCAAAATGTCAAACAACGCATCACCAATTGCGGTTTCTTCGCCATTGGGATTGAGATTTTCGAGGTTGTTTGAATTGTTTGAAGTATTCAGATCATTGACAATAGGATGATCTTGATTTTTTTGTTGTAAAACGGTGTCGAAGGAATAGAGAGTGACATGATGTTTTTCTGCGAGTTGTTCGAGTAATTTGCTTCGTTCGATCCAATCAACAACTGCATCCAATCGGGACGGTTCGACTGAGATTTTATTCTCATGATTTTGATTGTTCTGATGATGTTCTTTTTCATTGGTTGTTATTCTGAGGTCGTGGTTTCCCATACTGGCGCTGGAATCAATTAAAACGGCGACACGAGAATTGCCGGTAAGATATTCCCATTGCGGATGAAGATAATAAACCAACAATCCCAAAATGACGCCAACCCGCAACATAAATAGAAAGACCTGTTGCCATAATTTTAATTCGGCGGCATCAATTCGGTAACGCCGAAAAAAATAGGCAATCAAAAGAACAACAATCAAAATAGGTAATAACCAATCGTTGTTTTCCTGAATCCGTGCCAATCGAAATATTGTTTCGGTGGCATTGGAATATGTTATTTGCATCCAAAAAATGTTCACGGTATCGAGTGAAAACTTATAAACTTTGGATTGTTATTTGCTTGAGGGTTCTTTTTTATCGCGAATAGCTTCGACTTTTTTTTCGGCATCTTTGAGAAAATCGGCGAGAGGTTCGAGACCTTCGGTGAATTTTGTTGTGAGAAAAGCGTCAACTGCTTCTTTTGCCATCCAGTCGCCCCAAATCATGGCGCCTAAGCAAAGAACATTGGCATTGTTGATAACGCGGGACATTTTCGCGGCAAACACGGATTCCACCACCGCGGCAACAATCCCTTTGAACCGGTTGGCGACAATAGACATGCCCATTCCTGTTCCGCAGAGCAAAATAGCTTGATCTGCTTTTCCTGATTGAATGGTTTTGCAGACATTGGGAGCACTTTCGAAATAAGGAATTTCTTTCTCTGGTGTTGCGCCAAGATCGAGAACGTCGTATCCTTTTTCTCTGAGATGGGCGCTCAATGCTTCTTTGAGTGCAACGGCAAACGGATCTGCGGCAATTAGAATTGGTTTTGTTGTGGTCATGGTTGGTGATTCCTGAATAGGAGGTTGAGGGGGTTGGGCTGACACCTTCGTTGAAAGAACGCCATCAAGAAGTGGAACAGCTAAGGTCGATTGCAAAAAACAACGTCGATTCATTGTATTCGGTTTAATGTTCTCAAAATGGTTAGGTAGAACGAATTCTCAATGACAATAGAATAACACATTAGCAATAATTAGCAATAACTGAAAAACAATTGGATTATGTTTGAGTTGGGCGATGTTTTGTCGAAGGGTTTTCACCTGTGTTTGCGTTGGCGATAGCCGACAGTGAATTAGATTCATGTTGGCGATGTGTGTTGCTGACAGGTCTGGAACTTGATTTCCGTCCGAACACAACTGTGTTTTTGTCAAAGGATCGCTTTACATGAACAATTCGTGTCTGAACACGAATCGCTCGTGTCCGAACACGAATCGCTCGTGTCTAGACACGAATCGCTCGTGTCCGGACACGAATCGTCTGTGTCTGGACACGAATCATCTGTGTCCGGACACGAATCGCTCGTGTCTGGACACGAATCACTCGTGTCCGGACACGAATCACTCGTGTCCGGACACGAATCGCCTGTGTCCGGACACGAATCGCCTGTGTCCGGACACGAATCGCTCGTGTCCGGACACGAATGATCTGTAGCCGGCTACGAATGATTCGTAGCCGGATACGAATCGCCTGTTTCTGGACACGGATTGTTCATTTTGGGATAGGGATTATTCAAAATAGGTTTATATTTTATGCGGGTGATTTAAATTGAACCTATTTCGTCCTATTAAGTTAGAGAAAAGGTTTACTA